>NZ_JBHZGM010000011.1:0-139513 GCF_043392685.1 Metapseudomonas phytobenefica
ATGCCTGGTATGAGCGCGACAGTGGCAACAGCCCTGGGGCTGCGGCTTCTATGTTGCACAACGGCGATCCCTGTGGCGCCACCCGCCGTGCCATCGTCCGCGCTGCCGCCGAGATAGGGAGATCGATACCATGACCACCAGCATGCAGCCCTCCGCCTTCCAGCAGAAGACCGAAGCCCTGCTGACCGACCATCCCCTGGCCCAGGCCATCGCCCTGCTCAAGCGCGCCAAGAACCACCTCAACCACTCCAGCGTCCTGGCCCAGGACCTGAGCACCGAAATTTCCGAGTTCACCGCCGCCTATGAGCGGAAGGAGCAGCAGTCGTGATCGGCAAACACACGTTGTGCAACTGCCCGGCCGGATTCAGCGCAGCCCCCGAAAGACACGCGCCAGACTGCCCGGGGCGTGTCGGAGCAGGAAAGCCGGCCTTAAGTTCCAGGCCCGCCCCGTGTTCCACCTGCGGCTATGAGAACGGCATGCACAGCTGCGCCATCGTCCTCAATGGAAAGCTGGCGGCCAAGACAAAGGATCTTGAGCGCGCTCATATGCGCATCCGGGAAATGGACCTGCTGTTCGGCCGCTACATCCTCGCCATGCGCTCGGCGCTGATCGAGCAGGAGCACGGTAAGGGCTCTGAGGCGGCCATGGTCTGGATATTCAACAGCCTGGCGGGCCCTGGCGAGTTGCCGCCCGAGGACGAAACCGACGCCCAGGCCTACTTCGACCGCGAGATAAAGCCGGTGGACGAGGGCCTGCAGGAGATCATGAAGTTCTGGGAGGCGGATCGGCAGGCCAAGGCTACCAAGGAGGTGAAGCCGTGATCATCGCTGACAACTTCTTCAGCCAGACCGATCAGGAGATAGCGGCACGCTTGGCCAATGAAAACGAAGCCTACCGGCGGGACGTCGAGCGGCACGAGCGCGAGATCGCTGAACGGAAGGCCGTCGACTACCACGCAAACTGCCGTGACTGCGGTCGCTTCGTGGAGAAATGGCGCTGGGTTGCCCGGTCCAGCATCGATGCCATCGAGCGAGGCAGGCGCCCACTGTGCCGCCCCTGCTGGGACGAATACGACTGATCCACCCCTTCCCCACCTACCCCACCAGCTGCCGGCGAGAGTCGGCGGAGGCATTCCTATGTCCGCAGCAGAGAAACTCGATCTCCATATCTCCCCGGGCGCCTGGTTTCGCCAGGAACTGCTCTTCCACACCTTCGGCATCTCCACCGAGGCGGCGCGCAAGTACCGCAGCGGCGGCCTCTGGCTGGAAGGCAAGCATTGGCGCTGGGACCCCGCCGGGCGCATCGTCTACAACAAGAAGGCCATCGAGGCCTGGATGGAAGGCAAGCCATGACAGACAAGCTGCCCACCGGGGTCGAGTTCAACGGCAAGCAGCTGCGCATCTGGTTCATGCTCAACGGCCAGCGCTTCCGTGAACCGCTCCCCGGTATCGTCAAGATCAACAAGGCCTCGATCGCCTACGCCGACAACAAGCGGCGCACGATCCTGGCCGAGATCAAGGAAGGCCGCTTCGATTATGCCGCCCACTTCCCGGAGTCACCCCGGGCGGCAATGTTTTCCGGTACCGGCGGGCCCCGCATCAACCGTACCGTCAAGGACGGGGTGGAGCGCTGGCTGGAGGTGCAGGTCGCCAAGAAGGCCAGCAGCACCAGCCGCAACTACGGCCACAAGGCCAAGCACGTCCTGAAGTGGGGCGGCCCGCGGCGCATCGTCGACGTGAGCAAGAGCGACCTGGAGCTGTTCCAGGCGCAGCTGCTCAAGTCCGGCCTGTCGCCGAAGTCGGTCAACGACATCTTCACCGTGGTCAGGGGCGTCTGGGCCGATGCCTATGGCGACGGCATCCTGAAGAGCAATCCGCTGGACCGGGTGAAGAACGTCGAGCGCGACCACGATGACGATTCCGCCGATCCGTTCACCCGTGAGGAACTGGACCTGATCGCCAAGGTGGAAACCACCCGGCAGCAGGACATCACGATGATCCTGTTCGACTGCTGGGCGGGGCTTTCGGTGTCGGAGCTGATTGGCTTGGGCTGGGATGATGTGGATCTGGAGGCAGGGACGGCCATGGTGCGGCGCGCCAGGGTGGAGTCGGAATACAAGGTTCCGAAGGAGAAGAGCCGGGTCCGGCTGGTGGAGTTGATTGACCCGGCAATCGAGTACCTGCGTAAGCAGTTCGACGAGACGGGCGAGTTGCCGGCGGTGACGGTGGAGGTCGTGCAACGCGACAACGTGACCAAGAAGCGGGAGAACGTGAAGTTCGTGTTCCGCAATGGGGTGAGTGGCGAGCCCTGGCACGCCTCCAGCGTCGGCCGCTGGTTCACCGGGCACCTGAAACGGGCCGGCGTCCGCCATCGGGGCCCCAACCAATGCCGCCACACGTTCGCCAGCCAGGCGCTGTCGAGCTACGTGCCGGTCGAATGGGTGGCGCGCCAGCTCGGGCACACCGACACCACCATGGTGAAGAAGCACTATGGCCGGTGGATTCCGTCGGACACCCGCAGCATGGCGGGGATGGTGTCGCAGATGATGGGCTTTCGGACGGATCAGAGCGGCGCCTAGCGGCATGGAAAGCGCTGTTTTTGCCCTAAATTTGCCCTAAACCCCAAACACCAGAAAGCAAAAACCCCCGACTTCGCTAGGAAAATCAGGGGTTTGCTTGAATCGAAAAGTGGCGGTGAGGGAGGGATTCGAACCCTCGATACGGTTTCCCGTATACACACTTTCCAGGCGTGCTCCTTCAACCGCTCGGACACCTCACCGGGATCTCTTCGAGGCGTTGGCCCCGTCGAGGTGCGCTAATTTAGTGGAGTGCTTTTCGGAATGCAAACACTTTTTTCATAAATTTCATGCGTTTATGAAAAACTCTTTCTCCTGCCTTTTTCGCCGGGCGCTGTCAAGGGGCCAGCAGGGGGCTTTGGGCGCGTTGCTGGGAGGCAAACGCAGAGGGCCGCGCAGGCTGACTCGCCAGTCAGTTTCAGTCCTTTACCTCCACGGTGGCGCTGAGTAACGTCGGCCCACTTCTTAACAAGGAACCTGCCATGACTGAGCTGATCTCCTACCAACTCGAAGACGGCATCGCCACCCTGACCCTCTGCAACGGCAAGGTGAATGCCATCTCCCCGGATGTGATCGCTGCTTTCAACGCCGCGCTGGATCGCGCCGAACAGGATCGCGCCATCGTGATCATCACCGGTCAGCCGGGCATCCTTTCCGGCGGTTATGACCTGAAGGTAATGACGTCCGGTCCGCAGAACGCCGTCGCCCTGGTCACCGCCGGTTCCACCCTGGCTCGCCGCATGCTGGCGCACCCCTACCCCATCATCGTCGCCTGCCCGGGCCATGCCGTGGCCAAGGGCGCCTTCATCCTGCTGTCCGCGGACTACCGCATCGGCGTGGAGGGCCCCTTCAATATTGGCCTGAACGAAGTCCAGATCGGCATGACCATGCACCACGTGGGCATCGAGCTGGCTCGCGATCGCCTGCGCAAGTCGGCCTTCCATCGCTCGGTGATCAACGGTGAGATGTTCGACCCGCAGGGCGCAGTGGATGCCGGCTTCCTCGACAAGGTGGTGCCGATCGAGCATCTGCAGGAGGCTGCGCGTGGCGCAGCCCTGCAACTGAAGAAGATCAACATGACCGCCCACCGCAACACCAAGCTCAAGGTGCGCAAGGCGCTCCTGGAAACCCTGGACGCGGCCATCGCGCAGGACAAGCAGCACCTGGCCTGACCCCAGCGCTCGTAGAAAGACTGTTCAGACCGACTGACCGGCGGCGGGATGTCTGGTGTACTGCGCCAAGCCGCTCACAACGGCTTCCACCACGGTTGCCGGCGCGCGCAGCCAGGCGCTGTGGGCGTTCTCGGACGCGGGTCTTGGCGAGGGCAGCATGTGCACGGAAGGCCGCTCCTGGACCAGCGCCGCCAGGCCCCGGGTCGAGGCTTCCGGGGCGAAGGGGTCGCCGATCAGGCCGATGTAATGGGAGGGCGTCGTATTGATTCGCGCGGGATGCAGCGCCAGCCCGAGGTGGTCGAAGTTGCCGCTCCAGGCCACCCGTCCCCACTCCCGCATCAGGCCGCGCGCTTCATGGCCGCCGAAGCCGATGACCTTGCCCGGCAGGTAGCCGAACACCGCTGTCAGCAGGTTGAAGATCAGCGAGACGCCGGGCGTCAGCAACCGATGCCTGCCCTGCCAGTTGCGGTAGTGGATGTTGCCGCAGGCGATGCCCACTACTGAGACCCCGGCAGCAGGGTTGGCAGCCGCGTAGAGAGTTGCGACATGCCCACCCAGGCTGTGCCCCACCAGCACCGGGCGGCTATGGGGGAAGTACTCGCGGGCGACCGCCAGCAGGCTCGGCACGAACTCCTCCACCAGGTCGCGGTAACCGTAATCCAGGCGCCGGTTCGGCCGCGGGCCGCTTTCGCCCTGGCCGGGCCAATCCGCCACCAGCACGTGGTTGCCGGCGGCCACCAGGCCAAGGGCGAAGTGCTCGTACTTGCATGCCGCCACGCCAAGCGCCGGCAGCAGGATCAGTACCGGCCCGGAAACGGCCGAGCGGTAGACGCGATAAGGGCAGTGGAACCGTCCTGAGGAAAAACCGAAAGCCTCGGTCACCTTGTTCTCCTTGTTTCGATCGAGGGACGTGCTCAATCTAGAGCAACTGCTCCAGGCCTGCCATTGCGGAACCCCGGGCTACGGCAAGACTCAGAGGATCAAGCACGTTAAGCTCCGCGACACATTCCCCAACAACGGATGAAGGAACCGCTGAACCATGGGTCGAGTCGTTGCCGCCGCTGTGTACGCCAAGGGCCGGAAAGTCACCGACATAACCCTCGATGAAGGCCTGGAATGGGCCAGCAAGCCTGGGCACTTCGTCTGGATCGGTCTGCATGACCCCGGCGCAGAGGAGCTTAGCAACCTGCAGCGGCAGTTCGACTTGCACGAACTGGCCCTGGAAGACGCCCTCACGCGTCACACCCGGCCCAAGCTGGAAACCTTCGGCGATGCCCTGTTCCTGGTGGTCTACTCGCCGATCGAGGTGAATGGCGAGTTGCAGTTCATCGAGACCCAGTTGTTCGCCGGCAACGGCTACATCATCAGCGCCCGCTATGGCGAATCCGCGCCCTACTCCCGCGTTCGCCAACGCTGCGAAGCCCGCCCGCTGCTGCTCGAACATGGCGAGGATTTCGTGCTCTACGCACTACTGAGCTTCGTGATGGAGAACTACCGGCCATTGATGGACAGCTTCCATTCGGAGCTGGAGGAAATTGAGCAGAACGTGCTGGAGCGCCCGCTGGGCCAGGCCGATGTCGAACGCATCCATTGCCTGCGCCGCGACCTGCTGCGCCTGCGCCGCTACATCGGCCCCATGGGGGAAATCTGCGAGGAGCTGCAGCGCCTGGACTTCCCGTTCATCGACAAGCACATGCGGCCTTACTTCCGCGACATCGCCATTCACGTCAAGCGCCTGCTGGAAGACCTCACCGGCCTGCGTGAAATGGCCGACCACGCCATCGAGATCGGCCTGCTGCTGGAGTCGTCGCGCCAGAGCGTGGTACAGCGCAAGTTCGCCGCCTGGGCCGCCATCCTCGCCTTCCCCACGGCCGTCGCCGGCATCTACGGGATGAACTTCCAGAACATGCCGGAGCTGACCTGGGATTACGGCTACTTCGGGGTGCTGGGGCTGATCGCGACCGGCTGCACGGCGCTCTATGCCAGCTTCAAGCACTACGGATGGCTGTAAGGCGACGCGTCGTCCAGCCGGGACAAGCCCAACGAAAAAGCCCGCCATCTCATGTGGCGGGCTTTTTCATCGGTGACGCGAAGATCAGGCGGCGTGGTCGCGGGCTACGAAACGCATCATCCATTCGGCAACGGCGGTGCCCTGGTGATCGCGGTCCAGGCTGCTCACGCCCTGCTTGTAGACTTCATCGCCCAGGAAGTCCTGGCGCAGGTCCAGAATGGCGCGGGAGTAGTCCGCGACGAATTCCGGGTGGCCCTGGAAGCACAGCACCTGATCACCGATGTGGTACGCGGCGTTCGGACAGAAATCGCTGGAAGCCAGCAGCGTGGCGCCCTTCGGCAATTCCGTGACCTGATCCTGGTGGCTGATCAGCAGGGTCAGGTTGTCCAGCGCTGGGGTCATCCATTCCGGTTTCTGCTTCAGCTGGTAGCTGTGAGTACCGACACCCCAGCCCTGGGTCGCGCGCTCGGTGCGGCCGCCGAGCAGGAGCGCCAGCAACTGGTGGCCGAAGCAGACCCCCAGCAACTTGTCGCCCGCCTCATAACGCTCCAGCAAAAATTCCTTGAGCTTCAGGATCCAGGGGTCGGTCCCAAAGGAATCGGCCTTGCTGCCGGTTACCAGGTAAGCGTCGAACTTCTCGCCCTCAGGCGGGTAATGCCCCTGCACCACGTTGTAGACACTGAATTCCGCGGCAATCGGTTGCTTGGCGAACAGCTGCTCGAACATGAGGCCGTAGCCCTTGTATTGATCGATCAGTTCGGGGCGGAGAATGTCAGTTTCGAGAATGCAGATGCGAAGTGGCATTAGCTCATGGTTCCTGAAATGCGCTGAGGCTCTGTGTGGTGGAAATGTGCGTTTTATTTAACACAGCGCCGATGTGATTGAAATACCGCCTGGTCCAGCTATCCATAGCCTGCGTCCAACGGTCCGATAGACAGCTCCAGCGCTTCTCGCGCCCCTCGGAGCTCGCGAGAGCACACCGCTCTAACGCGGGGCTTCCCGAGCACGTCAAGTAAAATTGACGGTGCCCCGGCGAACTATTGCTTCCATCGATAGTTACCATGCCTGAAGGTCGTTTTTTTATCGAAACGATTTTCGCGACTCTACGCCCACCCTAAGTCCCCCGGTCGCGGAGTCCAGTCATGAGCAACCCCACCATCAAGTCCGCACGCAACGGAGCCCTCGCCAGCCTCGGCCTGTATTTCGTCGTGGTGATGGTGGTGCTCGCGGTCAGCTTCGGCTACGAGCGCGGACGCATCGGCGTCAGCCCCACGGACGCATCGATGAGCTTCTACCAGCAACTCAGCCAGAGCATCCCGGTGCTGCTGGCCAGCCAGAAGAAGCCGAGCGGCAGACACCAGGGCTAATGACAGGGACAGGCGATCACGACGATGAAACAGCAACGGAACCGGCTCTATTTCCTCACCGCCCTGGCCGTCATGACCAACGGCTTCTCGCTGATCGGCTGCGCCCATGGCTCGGTCGGCGCGGTCGCCAAGAACATCGAAGCCAATCACAACATCAGCCGTGGCATCACTACCGAACTGTCCCTGCGCGGCCATTCCAGCAACCCGCCGCAGCGCAACCTGCCGCAGCTCCCCAAGCCCTTCATGCTGGAATGCCTGGAAACGGGCAACTGCGTCTGGATGGGTTAAGGGGCAAGCGGTGAAAGCCGCTTCGCCCAGGCACGACCCGCGGCGCGCAAACAAAAACCGGCTCACAGTGAGCCGGTTTTTTATGCGTCGCAGGACCTAGAAGAACTCCCCCCGGGCCGCCTTGTCCAGCAGCAGCGCCGGCGGCTCGAAGCGCTCGCCATACTGCTCGGCCAGGTAGCGGGCGCGGGCAACGAAGTCGCGCAGGCCGTACTGGTTGATGAACTGCAGCACGCCACCGGTCCAGGCGGAGAAGCCGATACCGAAGATGGAGCCAATATTGGCGTCGGCCACGGAGTGGAGCACGCCCTCCTCCACGCAACGCACGGTTTCGATGGCCTGGATGAAGAGGATGCGATCGCGCACATCCTCCTGCGGGATCTGCCGGTCGGCCTTCTCGAAGCGCGCCTTCAGCTCCGGCCAGAGACGCTTCTTGCCACCCGCCGGATAATCGTAGAAGCCGCCACCCGCCACTTTGCCCGGCCGCTTGTATTCGTTGACCATCAGGTCGATCACGGCGAACGCCGGATGCTGCGGCATCACCTTGCCCTCGGCCTTGAGGTCCTCGATGGTCTGGCTGCGGATGTGGGTCATCAGGCTCATGGAGACTTCATCGGAAATCGCCAGCGGCCCCACCGGCATGCCGGCCTTGCGGGTTTCGTTCTCGATCATCGCCGCCGATACGCCTTCACCCAGCATGGCGATGCCTTCGTTGGTGAAGGTGCCGAATACACGGGAGGTGAAGAATCCGCGGCTGTCGTTGACCACGATCGGGGTCTTCCTGATCTGCAGCACGTAGTCGAAGCCACGGGCCAGGGTTTCGTCCGAGGTCTTCTCGCCACGGATGATCTCCACCAGCGGCATGCGGTCCACCGGGCTGAAGAAATGCAGGCCGATGAACTTCTCCGGACGGGCCACCGCCTGGGCCAGGCCGGTGATCGGCAGGGTCGAGGTGTTGGAGGCGATCACCGCATCCGGCAGCGCCGCGGCCTCGGCGGCGGCGCTGACCCTGGCCTTCAGCTCGCGGTTCTCGAACACGGCTTCGATGATCAGGTCGCAGCCGTCGAAGTCGGCTTCGCTGGCGGTCGGCTTGATGCGGGCGAGGATGGCATCGCGCTTCTCGGCGGCCATATGACCGCGACTGACAAGCTGATCGAGCAGGCCCTGGGAATAGGCCTTGCCCTTCTCGGCCGCCTCGACCGACACATCCTTGAGCACCACCTCGATACCGGCGATGGCGGAAACGTAGGCAATGCCCGCGCCCATCATGCCGGCGCCGAGTACACCGACTTTCTTCGTCACGTAGGGCGCAGGGCCCTTGGGACGGGAGCTGCCGGCATTGATCTCGTTCAGCTGGAACCAGAAGGTGCCAATCATGTTCTTCGCCACCTGGCCGGTGGTCAGCTCGGTGAAGTAGCGCGCCTCGATCAGCTGGGCGGTGTCGAAGTCGACCTGTGCGCCTTCGACGGCGGCACACATGATCTTCTCCGGCGCCGGGAAGCAGCCCTTGGTCTTGTCACGCAGCACGCTCGGGGCGATGGCCAGCATCTGCGCCATCGCGGGGCTGGACGGAGTGCCGCCAGGAATCCTGTAGCCGGGGGCGTCCCAGGGTTGCACCGCCTTGGGATTGGCGGCGATCCAGGCGCGGGCCTTGGCCAGCATCTCCTCCGGCGTCTGCGCCAGATCGTGGATCAGGCCGGCCTTGAGGGCCTGCTCCGGGCGTACCTTGCGGCCTTCGGCGAGGTACGGCAGCGCCTTCTCGATACCCAGCAGGCGCACCATGCGCACCACGCCGCCACCGCCCGGCAGCAGGCCGAGGGTGACTTCCGGCAGGCCCAGCAACACGCTGCTGTCATTCAGGGCAATGCGGTGATGGCAGGCCAGGCAGATTTCCCAGCCGCCCCCCAGTGCAGCGCCATTGATGGCGGCCACCACCGGCTTGCCGAGGGTTTCCAGGCGGCGCAGCTGGCCCTTGAGCCCCAGCACCATCTGGTAGAAGTCGCTGGCCTGGGCCTTGGTGACCTTGATCAGCTCATTGAGGTCGCCGCCGGCGAAGAAGGTCTTCTTGGCCGAGGTGATGATCACGCCGGCGATGCTGTCCTGCTCGGCTTCGAGGCGTTCGACGGCCTTGCCCATGGCCTCGCGGTACACCGCGTTCATGGTGTTGGCGCTCTGGCCGGGCATGTCCATGGTCAGGACAACGATATTGTCCTGGCCTTTTTCGTAACGGATGGCGTCTGTCATTTCTTATGTCCCATGCGTCGCCGCAGGAGCGGGCTTCTTCGCGAACACCCTCAGAGGGGCGCCTTTCGCGAGCAGAGCTCGCTCCTGCAAACAGATCAGATTCGTTCGATGATGGTGGCGATGCCCATGCCGCCGCCGACACAGAGCGTGGCCAGGCCGTAGCGCAGGTTGCGCGCCTCCAGCTCGTCCAGCAGCGTGCCGAGGATGGCGCAGCCGGTGGCGCCCAGCGGATGGCCCATGGCGATGGCCCCGCCGTTGACGTTGACCTTCTCTTCCGGCACGCCCATGTCCTTCATGAACTTCATGACGACCGAGGCGAAGGCTTCGTTGACCTCGAACAGGTCGATGTCCGCCACGCTCAGGCCGGCCTTGGCCAGGGCCTTGCGGGTGGCCGGCGCCGGGCCGGTGAGCATGATGGTCGGGTCGGTACTGGTGACCGCCGTGGCAACGATGCGTGCGCGGGGCTTGAGGCCCAGCTCCTTGCCCTTGGCGGCGGAGCCGATGAGCATGGCGGCCGCGCCGTCGACGATGCCGGAGCTGTTGCCTGGGGTGTGCACGTGCTCGATGCGCTCGACCTGGCTGTACTTGCGCAGGGCGGTGGCGTCGAAGCCCATCTGTCCCATCATCTCGAAGCTGGGTTTGAGCGCGCCCAGTCCTTCGAGGGTTGAGTCGGCGCGGATGAATTCGTCGTGGTCGAGCAGGACGATGCCGTTCTGATCGGTGACCGGCACCAGGGACTTGCTGAAGGCGCCGCTGGAGCGGGCCTTGGCGGCCTTCTGCTGGGAGCGCAGGGCGAAGGCGTCGACATCCGCGCGGCTGAAGCCTTCCAGGGTGGCGATCAGGTCGGCACCGATGCCCTGCGGCACGAAACTGGTGTGGAAGTTGGTTTCCGGGTCCATGGCCCAGGCGCCTCCGTCGGAGCCCATGGGTACGCGGGACATGGATTCCACGCCGCCAGCCACCACCAGGTCCTCGAAACCGGAACGCACCTTCATCGCCGCCAGGTTCACCGCTTCCAGGCCCGAGGCACAGAAACGGTTGATCTGCTGGCCGGAAACGCTCTCGTCCCAGTCGGCCACCAGTGCGGCGGTCTTGGCGATGTCGGCGCCCTGGTCCCCCACCGGGGTCACGCAGCCGAGGACGATGTCGTCTACCTGGCTGGTGTCCAGGTCATTGCGTTCGGCCAGGGCACGCAGCAACCCGGCGATCAGGTTGACCGGCTTGACGCTGTGCAGAGCGCCGTCCTTCTTGCCCTTGCCGCGGGGTGTGCGCACCGCGTCGAAAATGAATGCTTCGGTCATGGCGTCCTCTTGAGGCAGCTGGGTGGCACCACGGGTGCCTGTTGTTCTTGTACGTGGGTTGCCGGTGTCCCGGCAGGCTGCGGCTACCTTATCGCTATAGTCCAAGGGCTCAATGACGGAAGTGCTCAGCCCCATTGACCGCTGCGCTCAGACGAACGGTCGGCTGATGGCCAGTTGCTGGCCAAGGAGAAAGGGAGGTGTCTGGCTTCGGGGCCGATCAATGGCCATCAGCCACGCTCAATAGCCGGACATTACAAACACCGGCGCACTAGTTCCCAACCGATATAAGTGCGATGTGATGCCGGCCCTAGAGTTTGAAATGCAAGTGGCCACCGCCGGGATTTGCCGGGGTGGTGTTTCGTCAATAGCCACGGGGGAAGGCGAGGTTCCGGGCCGGCCGTAGGGAGCCCTGACCGACGCGCCTCCAACAACAACAAAGGCAGTTGGCCATGTTCAAGCAGCCGAAAATGCGGCAAGCGAGCCTGATCGTCTTTGCCACCACCGTCATTCTCATCCTTCCCAACCTGACCCGACTGGTCAGCTGATCGTCACCTGTCATCTGGTCGTCCTGTGCTGCGTGCCGCCATTGCGGTCAACGCAGCGCGGGTAGCCACCATGCCAGCAGCAGCGGAATCAGCGCGAAGGACAGCAGCGTCGAGCACATCACCAGGCTCGCCACCGCCTCCGGCGAACGTCCCGCACGCACCGCGAACAGGTAGTTGAACACCGCCACCGGCATGGACGACTGCATTACCAGCACGCCCTGGGCCAGCGGCGGCAGGCCGAGCGCCCAGCCCACCAGCCAGCCGATGGCGGCACCGCAGAGGATCCGCAGCGCCCCCAGGAGCATGCCGTTGCCCAGGTGATGCACGCGAATGCTGGCCAGGGACACGCCGAGGGTCAGCAGCATCAGCGGAATGGTCATGCCGCCCAGCAGGCTGATGGTGTTGGCCAGCCAGAGCGGCAGGTGAAGGTCCCAGATCACCAGCGGCAAGGCCAGCGCCAGGCTGATGATGATGGGGTTGGCCAGGAGCTTCTTCGGCGAACGCTCGCTGCCGGAAAGCAGCAGGCCCAGGCTGAAATGCCCGACCGACAATACCAGGAAGAAGGCCACCGCCAGCGCCAGGCCCTTTTCGCCGAAGGCATAGAGGGCAATCGGCAGGCCCATGTTGCCGGAGTTGGGGAACAGATAGGCCGGCACCAGGATGCGCCAGTCCTGGCGGAACACCCGACTGAAGAGGATGCCGACCAGCCCCATGGCCAGCATGACCAGCAGGCAGGCGATGGCCAGCTGGCCGAAGGCATGGCGGTCGATCTCGGTCCGGCTCAGGGTGGAGAGCACGAGGCTCGGCGTGCCGATATTCAGCACCAGGCGCGCGATGAATTCCGTGGGATAGGGCTGCCCCGAGCGGGCCCAACCGTAACCCAGGCCGGCGGCGATGAGCACCGGGGCCATGACTGCGAACAACTCGGCCAGCACGGCCACTCCTTAAGAGCTACTGGTGCCCTGAACGGGCGCCGAAAAAAGCTCTGGTTATGACGGAAAGCCGCGATCCTAACGGCCCGCACCCACCTTGGGCAATTGTGCTAGCTTGCCCGGACACGCCTCAAGAACGAGCCGCCATCATGCGTAACCTCCTCGCTGTTCTTGCCCTCTCCCTGAGCATTCCCGCCGCTGCCGGCGAAACCGACCAGGCTGCTGCCGTCCAGGCCATGCAGCACCCCGATGCTGTCCTCATCGATGTCCGTACCCCGGAAGAGATCGCCCAGGGCGAAATCCCCGGCGCGCGCCATATCGGCTATGAAGAAATTGGCCAGCGAATCGCCGAAGTCGCCCCGGACAAGAACACCCCCATAGTGGTCTACTGCCGCAGCGGTCGCCGCGCCAGTATCGCCCAGGACACCCTGCAGGACCTGGGCTACAGTCGCGTGATCAATGGCGGCGGCTACCTGGACCTGAAAACCGCCCTGCACAAGGACTGATCGATGCGCAATGCGCTGCTCGCACTGCTGTTCTGCATTCCCCCACTCCACGCCGCCGAGCTGACCTTGGACCTGCCTGGCGGCTCCCGCACCTGGGAGACCGGTGCCCTGCTCGCCCATCCTCAGGCCAGGGAGGTGACCATTCCGGATGACGTTTCCTACAAGAAGACCATGCGCTATCGCGCTATTCCGCTCGCCGCGCTGCTCGAAGGCGTGACGCCGGAGCAGCACCTGCAGGCCGTGGCGCTGGACGGCTTTGCCGCCGAGCTTACCGCCGCGCCGCTGCTGGCCAAGGACGGTTCCCAGGCCTGGCTGGCCATCGAAGACCCGGCCAGCCCCTGGCCTCCACTCGCCGCCGGAAAGCCCAGCGCCGGCCCCTTCTATCTGGTCTGGACCGATCCCAAGGCTGCCCGCATCGGCCCGGAGCAGTGGCCCTTCCAGGTGGCGCGCATCCGCTACCTGCCGTCGGTGGCCGAACGCTTTCCCGCCCTGCTGCCGGCCAACGATGCCACCGCCAAGGTCAAGGCCGGCTTCGCCCAGTTCCAGAAGAACTGCCTGGCCTGCCACCGCCTCAATGGCGCGGGCGACGCCCAGTTCGGACCGGACCTGAACATCCCCCACAACCCCACCGAATACCTCGCCGGCGACTTCCTGCCCCGCTACATCCGCGACCCGCAAAGCCTGCGCCGCTGGCCCGAAGGCAAGATGCCGGGGTTCTCGAAGGAAGCCATCACCGATGAGGAACTGGGGCAGCTGATCGGCTACCTGAAGCACATGTCCGGGAGGAAGGTGGCGCCCTAGTTGCCTGGAACCCCAGCCTGCGGTGCCTGTAGGGGCGAACTCATTCAGGTCCCGCATGGGCGGCATGGCCCCGGCACATTTTCCAAGGTCACCGGAGCCTTCCATACTTGTTCTATCCCGATGCCTCCCTCTGCTCCGGAGCACCCCTGCCATGCTCACCATTGGAGACAAGCTGCCGGTATTCGACATGCTGGCGGTGGACCATGACTCGGAACACGCCGCCAGCCCTGAACACGCCTTCAAGCGAGTCAACCAGGACAGCTTTCTCGGCAAGTGGAAGGTGCTGTTCTTCTGGCCCAAGGATTTCACCTTCGTCTGCCCGACCGAGATCAAGGCCTTCGGTGACCTGCTGGAGCAGTTCAACGACCGCGACACCCTGCTGATCGGTGCCTCCACCGACAGCGAGTTCGTCCACCTTGCCTGGCGCCGCGACCACAAGGACCTGAAAGGGCTGAGCTTTCCCTGGCTGGCAGACATCAAGCATGAACTCTCCGGCGCCCTCGGCATCATCGATCGCCGCGAAGGTGTCGCCCTGCGCGCCACCTTCATCATCGATCCGGACAACATCATCCGGCATGTCTCGGTGAACGACCTGCTGGTGGGCCGCAACCCGCAGGAAACCCTGCGCCTGCTAGATGCCCTGCTGACCGAGGAACTCTGTCCCTGCAACTGGCGCAAGGGGGAGGCGACGCTGCATTACTGATGCGGTCCACGTGAGGCCGGTGCTTTGTGGGGGCGAATTCATTCGCTATGGGCAACGCAGTTGCCCCCGAGGGCCGAACTTGCGGTCCGGTCAGCGAATGAATTCGCCCCCACAGGAATGCGCCCGCGCCCCTTCCTTGTCAGCCCCAAAGCCCCGAACTACGCTGCTCAATGCGAGCAGCGACCGTGTTTTTCGGCTCGCTTTCAGCTCACCGCCGACGGCATGCCAGTTCCGCCGAACAGGCTCCGCACGTCATGTACAACAGGAGTCGATAATGCCTTCGCTCAACCCTCTATTCCTTTCGTTCGCCGTCAGCTGCGCCTGCCTCAGCGCTTCAGCCCAGGCCGCCGAATCGTTGAAGCAGGTCGGCGCCGGCGAAGGTCAGCTCGACATCATTGCCTGGCCCGGCTACATCGAGCGCGGCGAGTCGGACAAGAACTACGACTGGGTCACCCAGTTCGAAAAAGACAGCGGCTGCAAGGTCAACGTGAAGACCGCTGCCACCTCCGACGAGATGGTCAGCCTGATGGCCAAGGGCGGCTACGACCTGGTCACGGCCTCCGGCGACGCTTCCCTGCGCCTGGTGTTCGGCAAGCGCGTGCAGCCGATCAACATCGAGCTGATCCCGAATTGGAAAACCCTCGACGAGCGCCTCCAGAACGCCCCCTGGCACACGGTCGATGGCGTGCACTACGGCACGCCCTATCAGTGGGGACCGAACCTGCTGATGTACAACACCAACCTGTTCAAGACGGCGCCGGACAGCTGGGCGGTGGTCTTCGAACCCCAGCAACTGGCCGACGGCAAGTCGAACAAGGGTCGCGTACAGGCCTACGACGGCCCCATCTACATCGCCGACGCCGCCCTCTACCTGAAGTCCGCCAAACCGGAACTGGGCATCCAGGACCCTTACCAGCTGACCGAAGAGCAGTACACCGCCGTGCTCGACCTGCTGCGCCAGCAGCATGAGCTGGTGCACCGCTACTGGCACGACGCGACCGTGCAGATGAGCGACTTCAAGAACGAAGGCGTGGCCGCCTCCAGCACCTGGGGCTACATGGCCAACACCCTGAAAGCCGAGAAGCAGCCGGTTGAAACCGTGGTCCCGAAAGAAGGGGTCACCGGCTGGGCCGACACCACCATGCTGCATGTCGACGCCAAGCACCCGAACTGCGCCTACAAATGGATGAACTGGTCGCTGGAGCCCAAGGTCCAGGGTGACCTGGCCGCCTGGTTCGGCTCCCTGCCCGTGGTCGCCAAGGGCTGCACCAACAGCGAACTCCTGGGCGCCAGCGGTTGCGCCACCAACGGGTACGACCAGTTCGACAAGATCGCCTTCTGGAAAACCCCGCAGGCCGAGGGCGGCAAGTTCGTGCCCTATAGCCGCTGGACCCAGGACTACATCGCGATCATGGGCGGTCGCTGAACTGGCTGCGCGACCTGATGGCTGCGTTGCGTCCTCGCTCGGCGCGTCGCCTACCAGGAGGTATGTCTCGCGCCTCGCTGCGGGGCGCCTTGCCCTCAGGCCGCTCGCTCAGTCCAGCCCGTAGCACGATGAAACCTCCCTCTCCCGCTTGCGGGAGAGGGGCCCGGGGGAGAGGGTAGCCCGGCAGCACACGCTGTTTGCCCTCCCCCCTAGCCCTCTGCTGGAGGGAGAGAGCCTCCACGTCGGAGCCCGAACATGACCACAGCCGTCCAGTTCACCGATGTCTGCCGCCACTACGGCGATGTGAAGGCCGTCGACCGGGTGTCCATCGAGATTCGCGACGGCGAGTTCTTCTCCATGCTCGGCCCTTCGGGTTCGGGCAAGACCACCTGCCTGCGCCTGATCGCAGGTTTCGAGCAGCCCACCTCGGGCTCCATCCGCATCCACGGTGAAGAGGCGGCTGGCCTGCCGCCTTACGAGCGCGACGTGAACACGGTGTTTCAGGACTACGCGCTGTTCCCGCACATGAACGTGCGCGACAACGTCGCCTATGGCCTCAAGGTAAAAGGTGTGGCCAAGGCCGAGCGCCTGGCCCGTGCCGATGAGGCCCTGGGGATGGTCGCCCTGCCCGGCTACGGCGAGCGCAAACCGGCGCAGCTGTCCGGCGGCCAGCGCCAGCGCGTGGCCCTGGCCCGCGCGCTGATCAATCGACCCCGTGTCCTGCTGCTGGACGAACCCCTGGGCGCGCTGGACCTCAAGCTGCGCGAACAGATGCAGGTGGAGCTGAAGAAGCTGCAGCGCCAGCTCGGCATCACCTTCATCTTCGTCACCCACGACCAGGGCGAGGCGCTGTCCATGTCCGACCGCGTGGCGGTATTCAACAAGGGCCGCATCGAACAGGTGGACAGCCCGCAGAACCTCTATCGCAAACCGACCACCCGCTTCGTCGCCGAATTCGTCGGCACCGCCAACGTGCTCCATGGCGACCTCGCCCAACGCCTAACCGGCACCGCCGGGGCCTTCTCCCTGCGCCCGGAGCATGTGCGCTTCGGCAGCGCCAGCAACGGCGAGCTGCAAGTCAGCGGCACGGTGCTGGACGTGCAATACCTCGGCGCCAACAGCCGCTATGAACTCAACCTGGAGGGCGGCGGGCGCCTGGCGGTGAGCCTGCCCAACGGCGAGGAGCCGGACGTCGCACGCCCGCAACCCGGCCAGCAGGTACAGGTCTGCTGGGCCAGAAGCGCGATGGTCGCGCTCAGCGAGTAGGCCATGAGCGCCGTCATCGCCAGCCATCAGAGCGGTCCGCTGCGGGGACTCTCCAACCTGCTCTACCGGCGCTCGACGCTCTACCTGCTGCTGCTCCTGACCCCGCCGCTGCTGTGGTTCGGCGTCGTCTACATCGGCTCGCTGTTCGCTCTGCTCTGGCAGAGCTTCTACACCTTCGACGACTTCACCATGGCGGTGACGCCAGAGCTGACCCTGGCCAACTACGCCGCCCTGTTCAACCCGGCCAACTACGACATCATCCTGCGCACCCTGACCATGGCCATCGCCGTGAGCCTGGCCAGCGCGGTCCTTGCCTTCCCCATCGCCTACTACATGGCGCACTTCGCTTCGCCGCGGGAGAAGGCCTTCTTCTACATCGCGGTGATGATGCCCATGTGGGCCAGCTACATCGTCAAGGCCTATGCCTGGACAGTGATCCTGGCCAAGGGCGGGATCTTCTACTGGCTGATCCAGCAGCTGCACCTGGACAGCCTGCTGGGCAGCCTGCTCACGGTTCCCGGCGTCGGCGGCAATACCCTGTCCACGTCGCACCTCGGACGCTTCCTGGTGTTCACCTACATCTGGCTGCCGTTCATGATCCTGCCGATCCAGGCCTCCCTGGAGCGCCTGCCACCGTCGCTGCTGCAAGCCTCGGCGGACCTCGGCGCGCACCCGCGCCAGACCTTCATCCACGTAATCCTGCCGCTGGCCTTCCCCGGCGTCGTGGCTGGTTCGATCTTCACCTTCAGCCTGACCCTGGGCGACTTCATCATTCCGCAGTTGGTGGGACCCAGCGGCCTGTTCATCGGCACCATGGTCTACGTGCAGCAGGGCTCGGTGGGCAATGTCCCGCTGGCGGCGGCCTTCACCCTGGTGCCCATCGTGCTGATCGCCATCTACCTGTCCATCGCCAAGCGGCTGGGGGCCTTCGATGCACTCTGAGAAAGCGTCCTGGGGCCTGCGCCTGGCGGCCTGGGGCGGGCTGGCATTCCTGCATTTCCCGATCCTGGTGATCCTGCTCTACGCCTTCAACACCGAGGAGTCGTCCTACAGCTTCCCGTTGCAGGGCTTCACCCTGGAATGGTTTTCCGTGGTGGGCGGCCGCGAGGACGTGTTGCAGGCCATCGTCCTGTCCCTGAAGGTCGCCTGCCTGGCCACCGCCCTGGCCATGGTGCTCGGCACCCTGGCCGCCGCCGCGCTGTACCGCCGCAGCTTTTTCGGCAAGGAGAGCATCACCCTGATGCTGATCCTGCCCATCGCCCTGCCCGGCATCATCACCGGCATCGCCCTGCTTTCGGCGTTCAAGACCCTCGGCATCGAACCGGGCATGTTCACCATCGTCGTCGGCCACGCCACCTTCTGCGTGGTGATCGTCTACAACAACGTGATCGCACGCTTGCGCCGCACCTCCCACAGCCTCATCGAAGCCTCGATGGACCTGGGAGCGGACGGCTGGCAGACCTTCCGCTACATCATCCTGCCGAACATCGCCACCGCGCTGCTGGCAGGCGGCATGCTGGCCTTCGCGCTGTCGTTCGACGAAATCATCGTCACCACCTTCACCGCCGGCCACGAACAGACCCTGCCGCTCTGGCTGCTCAGCCAGCTCAGCCGCCCGCGTGACGTCCCGGTGACCAACGTGGTGGCGCTGCTGGTGATGCTGGCCACCATGCTGCCCATCCTCGGCGCCTACTACCTGACACGAGGCACCGAGTCGGTGGCCGGGGGCGGGAAGTAACGATATTCCCCTCCCGCACGGTCCCCTCCCCTCGCCCTTCAGGGAGAGGGGCCGGGGGAGAGGGTAGCCAAGCCAGATCCAGAACACGTGGCTGCCGGCGAGCCCGCAGCCCTCTCCCAACCCTCCCCTGGCCGGTCGCCCCTTCAGGGAACGGGAACAAAACGGAGGACTTCCATCATGCAAACCAAACTCCTCATCAACGGCCAGTTCGCCGCCGGCGAAGGCGAGGCCCTGGACGTCCTCAACCCCGCCACCGGCGCCGTGCTGGTGAAAATCCCCGAGGCCAGCGAGGCCCAGGTAGACGCCGCCGTGCGTGCCGCCGACGCAGCCTTCGAAGGCTGGGCCCAGACCTCGCCGCGCGACCGCGCCACCCTGCTGCTGAAGCTGGCGGACAAGATCGAAGGCCACGCCGAAGAGCTGGCGAAACTGGAGTCCGACAACTGCGGCAAACCCTATGCCGCCGCACTGAATGACGAGATCCCGGCCATCGCCGACGTGTTCCGCTTCTTCGCCGGCGCCAGCCGCTGCCTCACCGGCTCCGCCGCCGGCGAATACCTGCCGGGCTTCACCTCCATGATCCGCCGCGACCCGGTGGGGGTGATCGCCTCGATTGCGCCCTGGAACTACCCGCTGATGATGGCCGCCTGGAAGCTCGGCCCGGCCCTGGCCGCCGGCAATACCGTGGTGCTCAAGCCCTCGGAGCAGACGCCGCTGACCGCCCTGCGCCTGGCCGAGTTCATCGCCGAGCTACTGCCGCCGGGCGTGGTGAACATCGTGCTCGGCCGTGGCCCCAGCGTGGGCAGCCCGCTGGTGTCGCATCCGCTGGTGCGCATGGTGTCGCTGACCGGCTCGGTGGGCACCGGCAAGGCCATCATCCGTAGCGCCGCGGAAAGCGTGAAACGCACCCATATGGAACTGGGCGGCAAGGCGCCGGTGATCGTCTTCGACGATGCCGACCTCGCTGACGTGGTGGCCGGCATCCGCACCTTCGGCTTCTACAACGCCGGGCAGGACTGCACCGCGGCCTGCCGCATCTACGCCGGCAAGAAGATCTACGACAACTTCGTGGCCGACCTGGCCAGCGCCGTGTCCAGCCTCAAGACCGGCCTGCAGAACGATCCGGCCACCGAGCTTGGCCCGCTGATCACCCAGAGCCAGCGCGAACGCGTAGCCGGCTTCGTCGAGCGCGCCAGCGCCCTGCCCCATATCCGCATCGCCACGGGCGGCAAGCCGGTGGCCGGCAGCGGCTTCTTCTACGAACCGACGGTGGTGGCCCATGCCAGCCAGGACGACGAGATCGTGCGCCGCGAAGTGTTCGGCCCAGTGGTGACGGTCACGCCTTTCAGCGATGCAGACGAGGCGGTGCGCTGGGCCAACGATTCCGACTACGGCCTGGCCTCATCGGTCTGGACCCGCGACGTGGGTCGCGCCGCCGCCGTGGCTTCGCGCCTGCAGTACGGCTGCACCTGGATCAACACCCATTTCATGCTCACCAGCGAAATGCCCCACGGCGGCTTCAAGCAGTCCGGCTACGGCAAGGACCTGTCCATGTACGGACTGGAGGATTACACCGTGGTGCGGCATGTGATGATCAAGCATTAGCGCAGGAGCATTGTGGGGGCGAATTCATTCGCTAAGGGCAGCGCAGCTGCCCCCTTGGAATCTCGATGGCCGAACCTTCGGTCCGGTTAGCGAATGAATTCGCCCCCACAGAAAAAGGCCACGGCCGGACTAACCGAACGCCAGATCCAGCCAGCGCCGATAGAAGCCTTCCGCCACGTGGTTCAGCGCCTTTACCTTCGTCGGCAGGTCTTCCAGCATCTTTGCCCTGGCCTGCTGGCTGGGCTGGGTTTCGTCCAGCAGGTGCGCCCAGTCGGTCAACCAACTCTGCACCAGATCCTCGGTCATCTCCGGATGGCCCTGCAGGGCCAGAACCTTGTCGCCCCAGGAGAAGCCCTGGTTGGGACACCAGGGGCTGTCCATCAGCCACTGGGCGCCTTCGGGCAGGTCGAAGGTATCGCTGTGCCACTGGTAGATGGAGAACGTCTGCGGCAGGTGCGCCAGCCAGGGGTTGTCGGTCGCCAGGGCACGCTTTTCCAGCGGCTGCCAGCCGATCTCGGTGTAGGGCATGCGATGCACCGGGGCATCCAGGGCGCGGGCCAGCAACTGGCCGCCCAGGCAGTGGCCGATCATGGGCACGTCGCGCGCGATGAAGTGACGCAAGGCGTCGATTTCCGCGCTGATCCAGGGCAACGGGTCATTCACGCTCATGGGCCCGCCCATGATGGCCACAGCCCTCGGCTGATCGAGGTCGTAGCCATCCAGTTCGCCCAGGTCCGTGCGCAGTACGGTGAAGTCGCGCTGCTCACGATTCAGGACGTCGGCCAGGTGGCCGGGTGCACAGAAATCCGCGTGGGTAAGAATCAGGATGTCGGTCATGGGTCCCCTCCGTCAGCGGAAGTCTGAGGCAAAGGCCATGCCGAGGTCGAGTCGGGCAAGCGTAAGTACCTGCAGGGAACAGGTATGGCAGGGGAAGGAGAAAAACCGCCCGGATCATTGTCCGGAATGCCCGGTTCGCAGCAGGTGGGCCGCCGCGAACCGGGATGGCCTCAAGGTTGCTTGACGCCGACTTCCTGGGTCACGCCCCAGCCATCGAGCACACCGCCGAGCGGGACCACCAGGGCCTCCAGGTCGTGCTCGAAATCACCGATCCCCGCATGGGTGGCGTACATCACCTTGCTCACCTGCAAATGCCAGGCCCCGTCGGCGCGAACCGACACCTGGGCATTCAATGACTCACCACGAAAATTCTTCGCCGCCAACCGTGCCCGGTCCTCGTCGGGGAAGATGGCGTAAAACTCGATCGGATGAACTCGGGCAAAATCGAAACCGCCCTCTTTCATGCGGCGCAACAGATTGCTGCTGACATCATCGTGGAAGGCTGTGCTCATGATACGACCTCCTCTTAGCGATGGATGAGAGTTCCGCTTTTCCGCTGTTTCCGAGAAGCCGGTGAACACGGCTTCGCGACACCATGCGGTGCCGCCCCAGGGCCAGCGCTGCTGACACAACACCAGCCCCCCGACCGGGCCCCGCGCGGACCCGGCCATTGATTCACTCGTCGAGTGATCTTTGCGCTTTCATTTTGCAGGGTAGCGTCACCACGCCGGGTCTGCCGGAAAGCTGGACAAATTGTCACAAAAGTAGCGACAGGCGGCGGTCCGGCCTCTCGCGTCATTGCATTGGCCTTCCGTTTGGTCGGACCGTCCCATTCGATCAGGCACCGCTCAGCAGCTTCATGATCCCCCGGTTCACCCAGGCCGGAGATACCTGCCCCGCGCCATACATCAGCCGGAACAGCCAGCTCACCGGCCGGTGCACCGCAGCGCCATGGGCCTGTTGCCAGGCGGCTTCGGCGATATCCTCGGCGTTGAGTTTCACCCCGAGGCGACGCAACACGGGCGGTTCGAAGTGCTGGCTGCTGACCATCGGCGTGCGCACGAAGGGCGGCATCAGGTCGCCTACACGAATGCAGTGGCGGCGCCACTCCAGTTCCAGCGCCTCGGTGAAGCCGCGCACCGCGAACTTCGAGGCCGAATAGCTGGCCATGTGCGGCGTGCCGTAAACACCCGAGGCGGAGCCCATGTTGATCACCTGGGCGCCACGGGTGGCCTTGAGGTAGGGGAATGCTGCGTGGGTCACCTGCACCAGTCCCAGTACGTTGATGGTGAGGATGCGCGCGTGCTCGGCCATGTCGATTTCCTCGAACTGGCCGAAGCGCAGCACGCCTGCGCAGTTGAACAGCAGGCGCAACTGACCGTCGTGACGACCGCAGAAGTCCGCCAGGGCGGCTTCGACGGCGGCCAGGTCAGTCACATCCAGCGCCTGGTGCCAGACGTCACCCAGGGCGGAGGCCTGGGTAGCCAGGGCCTCGGCGTCGCGGTCCACCAGCCCCACCCTCCAGCCACGGTCGTGGAACAAACGTGCCGTCGCAGCGCCGATGCCGGAGGCGGCGCCGGTGATCAGGATGTTGTGCATGTCATGCCTCCGTTTCCACGTGCCGGCAGATGAAATCCGCGGCGCTGGCCAATGCCTCGTCGGCCCGACGCAGCACGCCGGTGTGGGCCTGGAACACGTGCCAGAGCCCCGGATAGCGCTCCAGCCGCACCCAGCCGCCGGCCGCCCTCACCCGTTCGGCAAGGCGCAGGCTGTCATCGCGCAGGACTTCGTCCTCGGCCACCTGCACCAGCATGGGCGCGAGCCCCGACAGATCGGCGAACAGCGGCGACAGCGCCGGATCGCGACGGTCCAGGTCTGGCGGGCAATAAAGGTCCACCCCATGCGCCACCCAGGCCGGGTGGATCAGCGGGTCGCCCGCCGGCGGATTGTACAACGCGGTGCCGCTGAGATCGGTCACCGGCGAGAAGCAGACCAGCCCCGCCGGTTGCGGCAGGCCCAGGCGACGGATCTCCAGCGCGCTGAGCAGAGTCAGGCTGCCACCGACCGAATCGCCGCCGATAACGATGCGTGACGCCGGGTAGCCGGCTTCCAGCAGCTCGCGGTAGGCGGCCACGACATCCTCGCGGGCCGCCGGAAAGCGGTGTTCCGGCGCCAGGCGATAGTCCAGGGCGCACACCGCAATTCCCGCGCGCCGGGCCAGGCTGGCGGTGATGGCGCGGTGGGTGGCCGGTGAGCCAGTGATAAAGGCGCCGCCGTGGAGGTAGAGCAGCACCACATGGCTACCGCCCGGGGGCCGATGCCATTCGCAGGGGCGACCGCCCAGTTCGCCCGCTTCCCGTTTCACCCCTCGGGGCGCCAGGGTACTGGCGGTGAGCAGGCGCAACAGCAGCCGCTGCAGCGGAACAGGCAGCGGTGGCCGCATCAGGCCACGGAACAGCAGGCGCAGGGCGCCGCGCAAGGTCGCGCGCAACAGCGGCTGGCCGGGCTCGGGGGCGGTGAATTCAACGGGTGCATTCATAGAGGTCCAGCTCCAGGCGACGGGTCTGTTGACGGTAGCTGAAGGTGAATCCCGGCCAGTTGTTGGTGTTGCGGTCGTCGGCGGTCTTGTACCAACTGTTGCAGCCTTGCTCCCAGATGGTTCGGCGCACATCCCTTTGCAACCGCTGGTTGAAACGCTGCTGCACCTCGGGCTTGAGGTCGAGATAGCGTAGCCCCTGCAACGCCCGGATACCGTCGAGTACGTAGCGGAACTGGCTTTCCAGCATGTAGAGGATGGAGTTGTGCCCAAGGTTGGTGTTGGGGCCATAGAGGATGAACAGGTTCGGGAAACCGCTGACGCTGACCCCGAGATAGGCCTCGGCGCCCGCTTGCCAGGCCTGGTTCAGGTCACGCCCGCCCAGCCCGCGGATGCTCATGGGGGCGAGGAAGTCCGTGGCGGCGAAGCCGGTGCCGAGGATGATGGCATCCACCTCGTGGCGCTGCCCGTCGCGGGTCATCACGGCGTTCTCGGTGATTTCGCCGATCCCGTCATCGATCACCTCCACATTGGGCCGCGCCAGTGCCGGATAGAAATCATTGGAGATCAGGATGCGCTTGCAGCCCATCGGGTAGTCCGGCAGCAGGCGCCGGCGCAGCGCGGGGTCGGCGATGCCCCGTGCCAGATGCCGGCGAAAGCGCAACTGCATCAGCTTCATCAGCGGCGGGATCACCGTGAACGCCAGGGCCCGCGATTCGTGCTGGATGTACTTGAGCAGCCGGTCCACCTTCTGCAACCACGGCAGGCGCCGCATCAGCGCAAGCTCCCAGGCGCGGTAGGCGCGGTCCGGCTTGGGAATCACATAGGCCGCCGAGCGCTGGAACAGGGTCAGCCTGGCGACTTTCGGGGCGATCTGCGGAACGAACTGGATGGCACTGGCCCCGGTGCCGATCACCGCCACCCGCTTCCCGTCCAGCGGGTAGTCATGCTTCCAGCCTGCCGAATGGAACAGCTCACCCTTGAAGCCATCCAGCCCGGGGATGCGTGGCCAGGCCGGGCGATTCAACTGGCCGCAGGCGCTGACCAGCGCCCTGGCGCGATAACGCTCGCCGTTGCGGGTCCACACCTGCCAGGTGCCGCTGGGTTCGTCGAACTCGGCGCCTTCCACCTCGCAACCGAAACGGATGTGCCGGCGCAGGCCGTACTTGTCGGCGCAGTGGCGCTGGTAGGCGAAGATTTCCGCCTGCGGGGCGAACTTGCGCGACCAGTCGGCCTTGGGCTCGAAGGAAAAGGAATAGAGGTGCGAGGGCACGTCGCAGGCCGCACCGGGGTAATGGTTGTCGCGCCAGGTGCCGCCGACATCGCTGCCCTTCTCCAGGATGAGGAAGTCCTGGATGCCGGCTTTCTGCAGCTGGATGGCCAGGCCCAGGCCGCCGAAACCGGCGCCGATGATCAGCACGTGCACGGACGCGCCAGGCTGGGAACTGTTGGTCATTGTTATCTCCCATGGATGGTCCCGCGCGGGCACGACGGTCTGCGCAGTGGGAAGAATCCTAGTTCGGCCGGCAGCCGCGTGTTATGGCATAGTCGGACAGTAAATTGTGATTTTCGGACAACCCACAGAGACCACCGATGCCCGCCCCCCGATCCCCCCGGCGCAGTGCCATCAGCGTGCAATTGATGACCCAGTTCGGCCTCGACCAGGGCCTCAGCCTGGAACAGTGTCTGGCCGGCACCGGGCTGGACTGGCGCCTGCTCGGCGACCCCGGCGCCGAGGTGGAAGCCGGCCAGGAACTGGAACTGCTGCGCAATCTTTCCCGCCTCCTTGGCCAGCGCCCCGGAGTGGGCCTGCAGGCCGGACGGCGCTATCGCCTGAACACCTACGGCATCTGGGGATTCGCCCTGCTGAGCAGCGCCACCTACCGCAGTGCGGTGCAACTGGGCCTGCGCTACCTGGACCTGACCTACGCCTTCCACAGCATGCGGCTGGAAGAGCGAGACGACGAAGCCTGGCTGATCCTGGAAGAGCAGGCGCCGCCCGAAGACCTGCGCAGCTTCCTGCTGGAGCGCGATGTTTCCGGCGCCCTCAGCGTGCACCGCGACCTGGTCAATACCGAGCTACCGGTGCTCCGCGCCCGTTTCCGCATTCCTCCGCCCGACGACGTCGCCCCCTGGCGCGAACTGCTGGGAGTGACCCCACGCTTCGGTGCGGACGACAACTGCATCGTGTTTCCCCGTTCCCTGCTCGACCTCCCCCTGCCCGGTGCCAACCCGCAGGTGGCCCGGCATTGCGAGGAACAGTGCAGGATCATCCTGGCCCGCCGCCAGCAGCGTGCGGGCCTCGCCGGACGCGTGCGCGACCTGTTGCTGGCCCGGCCGGGGCAACTGCCGGACATGGAGCGCCTGGCGCAGGCGCTGCACATGACCTCGCGCACCTTGCGGCGCAAGCTGGCGGCGGAAGGGACCAGCTTCCGGCAATTGCAGGAAGAGGTGCTGGGCGCGCTGGCCGAAGAATTGCTGGGCTCCACGGCGCTGCGCCTGGAAGAAATTGCCGAGCGCCTGGGCTACGGCGAAGTTTCGAACTTCATCCATGCCTTCAAGCGCTGGAAAGGGATCACGCCCCATCAGTACAGGGCGTCCACCCGCGGGGCCTGAAACTCCACGGGCGAGAGCGGTCAGCGCCCGGCGCGCGACTCGCGGATGTAGAAGCGAGCCTTCTCGGCCTTCTCGGTGCAGCCCTCGAAGGCCTCGAACTGCTGCTCGGTCTTGGCGGCGGTGAGCAGGCTCAGCGCCTTGGAATAGCTCACGGCGCCGGAAAAGCCTTCGGCCTTGGCCAGGTCCAGTTCCTTCCAGGCCGCGTCGAGCTGGTTCGCGCAATCGTCGCGATAGGCCGTCTTGCCGGCGCATCCAGCTAACACAAGGGCGATCAGAGGCAGGCTGATCCAGGCTTTCATCGATATAACTCCTTTGTTGTAGATCGACAGAGTCTAGTTTCTCGGTAGACGGTTCGGTACCGGGAAGATTCAACTCCGTCTACTGGTCGACATGTACCGACAACCGGCCCGTGCCAGAAGACAGTGCGCCTTGGCGGCGGCCCTGGTGCGGGCGTATCGTCAACTCCACTCACGAGGGATTTGCGCATGAGAAAACGCGTGGCACTGGTGTTGGGATCAGGAGGCGCGCGGGGCTACGCGCACATTGGGGTCATCGAGGAAATCGAAGCGCGTGGCTATGAAATCGCCTGCATCGCCGGCTGCTCCATGGGCGCCGTGGTAGGCGGCATCTACGCCGCCGGCAAGCTGCAGGACTATCGCGACTGGACCGAAAGCCTCGACTACCTCGACGTGCTGCGCCTGCTCGATGTGAGCTTCCGCCTGGGCGCCATTCGCGGCGAGAAGGTGTTCGGGCGCATTCGCGAGATCGTCGGCGAAATCAATATCGAAGCGCTCTCCATCCCCTACACGGCGGTGGCCACCGATCTCACCAACCAGCAGGAAATCTGGTTCCAGGAAGGCTGCCTGCATCAGGCCATGCGGGCCTCGGCGGCCATTCCCAGCCTGTTCACCCCGGTGGTCCAGGGCAGCCGCATGCTGGTGGATGGCGGCCTGCTCAATCCGCTGCCGATCATCCCTGTGGTCTCCAGCCATTGCGACCTGATCATCGCCGTCAACCTCAACGCCACCACCCAGCGCGAGTACCAGCTGCCGGTGATCGAACGGCCGCCGGCGATCAAGGGCCGCATCGACGCGCTGATGGCCTCCCTCGGTTCACGCCTGCCTTTCCTCAAGCGCGGCCCGGAGGCCCACGACACGCTCGACCCGGAGAGCCTGCCCGGCGGCAACCCCTGGCTGGAGGACGTGGCGCCGCAGATGCAGCAGCCGGTCGCCGCCCCGGAAACCCACGGCGCGCCCAGGTCCGCCAGTGGCTCGCACGTCGTGGCCAACATTGGCCCCGCGTCCCTGCTGGACCTGGTGAACCAGAGTTTCGAGGTGATGCAGACCTCGCTCGCCCAGTACAAGATCGCCGGCTACCCGCCGGACATCCTGATCAACGTGCCCAAGCGCGTGTGCCGCTTCTTCGAGTTCTACAAGGCGCCGGAGCTGATCCAGCTGGGCCGGCAGATCGCCCGGGAAACCCTGGAGCGCTACGAGCAGGGGAATTGAGGGGCGGTAAGCCTTGTGGGGGCGAATTCATTCGCTGAGGGCAACGCAGTTGCCCCTGAGCGTCGATGGCCGAACCTTCGGTCCGGTTAGCGAATGAATTCGCCCCCAACAGTTTTTGGCCGTGCCAAGCAGCCGAAGCGCTAGAAAATCGACCAGCCAATCCGCTGCGACAGCTTCTCCAGCGCCGCCATGCCGGCCAGGGAATTGCCCGCTTCGTTGAGTTCCGGTGACCAGACGCAGACGGTGAAGCGCCCCGGCACCACCGCGACGATGCCGCCCCCTACTCCGCTCTTGCCCGGCAGGCCGACGCGGTAGGCGAAGTTGCCGGCTTCGTCGTAGAGGCCGCTGGTGGCCATGATGGCGTTCACCTGCCTGGCCTGGCGCGGCGTGAGGACAAGCTCGCCGCTGTGGGGACTGACGCCGTTGTTGGCGAGGAAGCTGAACGCCAGGGCCAGGTCGGCGCAGCTCATGCGGATGGCGCAGTGGTGGAAGTAGCTGTGCAGCACCGCCTCCACATCGTTGTGGAAGTTGCCGAAGGACTGCATCAGGTAAGCCATGGCGGCATTGCGTGCGCGGTGCTGGTACTCCGAACGCGCCACCACTTCATCCGACACCACATGGGAATTGCCGGACAGCCGCCGGACGAAATCACGCATGGACAGCGACGGCGCGGCGAAGCGCGACTGGTTGATGTCGCAGATCACCAGAGCGCCGGCATTGATGAAGGGGTTGCGGGGTACGCCGCGCTCGAACTCCAGCTGCACCAGCGAGTTGAACGGCTGGCCCGAGGGCTCGTGGCCCAGGCGCAGCCAGATGTCCTCGCCCGAATGCTGAATGGCCTGCACCAGGCTGAAGACCTTGGAAATGCTCTGGATGGAAAACGGCGTCAGGCCATCGCCGGCGTAGTACAGCTCGCCGTCATTGCTGTAGACGGCGATGCCGAGCTGGTCCGCACTGACACAGGACAGCGCGGGAATGTAACTGGCGACCTTGCCCTGGCCGATCAGGGGGCGGACTTCGTCGAGGATTTCGTTCAACAACTGCTGCATGCCGGTCCTTCCGATGGGAGAGCGCCTGCGCGCCCATGCAGCACTGGACGCGCGCCGCGCGTCCGACGGCACAGGGCCGGGACGCGTCCCTCAGGTCGGCGGGTTTTCCTGCTCCTTGGCCTCGGGCGGAACCACCAGCTGCGGTTGTGCATGGCCGATCCAGTCGGAAATCAGGCTGTAGGCCACCGCCAGCAGGGTCGGGCCAAGGAACAGGCCCATGAAGCCGAAAGCGAGGATGCCGCCGAACACGCCCAGCAGCACCACCACCAGCGGCAGGTTGCCGCCGCGGCTGATGAGATAGGGCTTGAGTACGTTGTCCACGCCGCTGATGACGAACATGCCCCAGATGCCGAGGAACACCGCATAGCCGTAGTCGCCATGCCAGACCAGCCAGGCGGTGGCAGGCACCCAGACCAGGGGCGGGCCCATGGGGATCAGGCTCAAGGCGAAGGTGACGATGCCCAGCACCATGGCGCCGGGCACGCCGGCGATCCAGAAGCCGATCAGTGCCAGCAGTCCCTGGGCGGCGGCGGTGCCGATCACGCCGTTGACCACCCGTTGCACGGTGCCGGCCACCAGATTCAGGTAATGCTCGGCGCGATCGCCGATCAGGCGCTCCAGCGCCTTCTCGACGAACAGCGCCATGCGCGGGCCATCGCGATAGAAGAAGAACACCAGCACCAGGCTGAGCACCAGCTCGACCATACCGCCACCGATCTGTGCGGTACGCGCCAATACCCAGTTGCCGGCCTGCCCCATGTAGGGCTTGAGGCTAGCGAAGAATGCGGCCCCCTGGGCATCGATGGAGTGCCAGGCGCGCTCCAGCCGGTCCCCCAGCAGCGGCACCTGATGCAGCCATTCCGGCGGCGGTGGCAGGCCCTCGACCTGGACGTTCTTCACCAGCTCGGTGGCGCCGCGTACATGCTCGGCCAGGTTGCCGACCAGCCACACCAGCGGCAACGCCACCAGCAGCATCCAGCCTGCCGTGAGCAATGCGGCGGCGGTGGATTCGCGTCCTTTCAGAGCACTGCTCAGCAGCCGCATCAGCGGCCAGCTGGCAAACGCCAGCACCGCGGCCCAGAACAGCGCCGAGACGAAGGGCGCGAGCACCCAGAGGCTGGCACCGAGCAAGGCGAGCAGGAGGATCTGCACCAGTAGTCGGTCGTTGTTGAACATCCCAGGGTCACTCCGGCGATCAGGAAGAAAGGGCCGAGCTGCCATCACGCAATGTGCGCGTGGCAGTCACAAGCATAGAGACTGCTGCCTCGGGTTTCTCAGCGCAGCAGATTGAGGTGCAGGCCGGGCTCCCTGTTCTCGCCCAGCTCCAGCCGCGCGGCGCGCACCCCCTTCCCCACCAGCGCTTCGCGCCAGGCTTCGGCAGCGGCGCCAGCCAGGCTGATGCGCAGGGTGCTGTCGAGGTTCAGGCAGCGCCCCAGCAAGGTCGCCCAGGCGTCGGAAGGCTGGTCGGGCAGGCGCGCCAGGTGCAGCTCGCCGCTGCTCTTGAGTTCACGCATCAGGGTGTCGGGGGTGGGCAGCAGTTCACCCAGGGGAGCATTGGCGTCGAGCTGCTCGGCATGCAGATAGGCCCTGCGGTTGCCTCGGGTGATGCTGTAGAGAGCCAGGAGGCTGTCCTGGCGGGGGGCGGCCAGGCGCAGCAGGAGATAGGCCTGCTGGTCATCCGGGCCATACAGCTTGGAGTTGCCGAAGATGGCATTGGCCCAGAGGCTGCTGGAGCCGCAGTCGCGCCCCTGGCACCAGTAGAGCAGCTCGGCGCCGCCTTTCAGCAGGTCCCTGCGGGCACGGTCGAAGGCTTCGTTCGAGCTGTGATCGGCGGGCAGGCGGTAGGTCACCGAGGTCTGCCGGCCTTCGGCTTCGACCTTGTGCTCCATGCGCAGCCGGTTGCTGATGCGGCGGATGGCGCTCTGCGGGTAGACCCGCTCCTGGTCCGGGCTCTCGTGGAAATCGGTGATCTCTGCATGGGGAAAGCGCGGCAGCGCCGCCAGGTCGTGGCTATCGGGCAGGTCGGCGGCCTGGGCGGATGCTGCCAGCAGCACGCCGGCAAGAAGGGTGAGGCGCATGCGCATCCTTAACGATATGTCCTGAAGTGAGCAGTCTGGACCAGCTTTCCGGTCTTTTCCTGCCGCACCCTACCGAAGGCGCCCCCTGCGCAACGGCGGCGAACAGGTCGACCATCCTGCTGTTCCCTGACCAAAAGCCGCCAGCCTTCCCGGTTGGCGGGTGCAAGTCAAGGAACGGCGAAGAAGGGATTGAAACAGTCTGCTACGGCCTGCGCGCCGGCCTCATCGTCCAGGTGCAGGTGATGCTTGCCGGGCAGGCGGCGAACCTCTATCGCCAGCCCGGCAAGCAGCCCCGCGAACCTGGGCTCGGTGTGCAGCAGGCCCTGTTCGGCCAGCACCAGCATGGCCGGGCACTTCACGGCCTGGGCGAAAGCCAGGGCATGGGCACGGGTGAGGCGCAGTGGCGACGGCAACGTCAGGCGACTGTCGGTGCGCCAGGTATAGCCCCCGGACACGGGCATCAGGCCACGTTCGGCAAGCAGCTCGGCGGCCTCGCGGCTGACCCCGCCCGTGCCGCGCATACGCGCCTCGACCGCGCGATCGATAGCCGCGTAGACCGGCTTGCGCTTGCCCGCCAGGGCGAGCTGCGCGCGCAGCGCCTCGCCCAGCTTGGCCGGGGACTGCTCGGCCTCACCGGTGTAGGGGATCAGGCCGTCGATCAGGGCCAGGCGCTCGACCCGCTCGGGCATGGCACCGGCCAGCATCACCGAGACGATGGCGCCCATGGAGTGGCCCAACAGGGAGAAGCGCTCCCAACCCAGCTGTTCGGCCACCATCAGCACGTCGGCGGCGTAATCCCACAGCAGGTAACTGGCGCCCGGCGCACGGTGGGCGGACAACCCGTGGCCGGCGAAATCCAGGGCGACGATGCGCAGCCCCGGCAGGCGCGGCGCCAGGCGGGCAAAGCTGTTGGCGTTGTCCAGCCAGCCGTGCAGGGCGATTACCGGCTGGCCGTCTTCCGGTCCGTAGAGGTGCGCGGCCAGTTCGATATGGGGCAGGTTGAGGCGGATTTCCTGGACCTGGACAGTCATGGGCTGGCCTCCTGGCTGTGGCCGTCCCAGCGGCCGAATACGGATTTGAGCAGTTCAGCGGTTTCCTGCGGGCGTTCCAGGGGAAACATGTGCCCGCCCGGCACGGTCAGGAACTGGCCCTGCGGCACCCGTTTGACCAGCCGCGCATGGTGCGGCAGCACCACGTTGCTGTGGCGCCCGCGCACCAGTGCCAGGGGCACCTTGAGCTGCCGCGGCTTGCCCGGAATGCGATGAGGCACGCTGCGGTAGATGCTGATTTCGGTGGCGGCGTCGAACTTCAGCCGCAGGGATTCTCCCTGGCGCGCCAGGCCGTGGCGGACGTAGGCATCCAGGCAGTCGGGGTCGAAACGGCGGAACAGCGTCTTGCCGGCGAAGTAGTCACGGGCCTCGCTGAAATCGCCGAACTCTTCACGACGGCCGAGGGTGCGGCCGGCGGGCGTGATGCGGTCGATGAAGCCGAAGCGCTTGGCGGCACGGATGACGATGCGGTCGGCCAGGGTCAGCACCGGCGAATCCAGCATCACCACACCGCGATAGAGGTCGGGCCGGCGCAGTGCCGCGTGGTAATGCAGCACGCCGCCGAGGGAATGCCCCAGCCCCCACACCGGCTCGTCGCGCCCTTGCAGGTGGTGGATGAGTTCGTCCACCAGGTTTTCCCAATTGTCGTTCACCGGGAAGCGCGGATCATGGCCGTGCTGCTCCAGGTGCTCGACGCGGAAGTCCGGCGCCAGGGCGGAGAACAGCTTGCCGTAGGTGGCCGAAGGAAAACCGTTGGCATGGGCGAAGAAGATGGTGTGCGACATGGCGTTCGGCTCGTCGGGGAATGCCGGAGATTCTCCGGCAGCCCCGCAAGCGCGGCAATGACTGTAACCGCCAGTGATGATGGCGCTATTGCCAAAAGCCGGGTGCCAGCAGCCGCGCGACCAGGCCCAGGGCCACCAGCAGGAACACCAGGCCGCAGGCGAGGTCGATGGCCGGCGCGATGCGCAACAGGTGCTGCCGGGCGTTGTCGCGGGTGAGCGCGAGTCCCAGCAGGCTGAACCAGGCCAGGCCCATGCCGAAGAGGATGGCGGCGGCGCCGAGTTTGCCGGCGACCGACATATCCGCCGGAACCAGCCCCGACAGCAGCGCGAGGAAGAACACCAGCGCCTTGGGGTTGAACAGGTTGGTGGCCAGGCCGCGCAACCAGGGCCCCAGCAGCGAGGGCGGCAGTGCACCGTCCAGGCGTCCGTTCCCGCCCTCCCCGCGCTGGAACCAGGCCCGCACCGCGCCGACGCCGAGCCAGCCGAGGTAGCTCGCGCCGAGCAATTGCAGCAGGTCGAACAGCAGTGGCGAGCGGCTCAGCAGCAGCGCCACGCCGGTGAGCACCAGGGTGCCGTGGACGAGGATGCCGCAGGCCAGCCCAAGGGCGCTGAGCAGGCCGGCGCGGCGGCCCTGGTGCACCGCGGTGCGCACCACCAGCGCGACATCGGGGCCGGGGCTGACCAGGGCGGCGGCGAACACGGCCGCCAGCGACAGCAAGACGGAAGTCTCCTGCATGGAAAGTTCTCCAGGATCGTGGGAAGTCGGTGTCAGCGGCGGATCAGCGGCTTCGCAGTCGGGCCGGTGGCACGCCGTAGGTGCGGCGGAACAGCCGCGAGAAGTGCGCCTGGTCGTAGAAGCCCAGGTCCAGGGCGATTTCGCTCAGGTTCTCGCCGCGCAGTACCCGTGGCAGGGCCCGCTCCAGGCGCAGCTGGGTCAGCCACTGGTGGGGCGGCAACCCGCACTGGCGGTTGAAGCGCCGCAATGCCTGCCAGGGGCTGAGGTCGCAGAAGGCGGCCAGTTCCTCCAGCGAGGGCGGCGAATCCAGGCGCGACTCCAGCCATTCCCGCAAGCGCGCCCAGGTGCGGGCATCGAAGCCCTGCTCCGGCTCGCGGATGCGCAAGGTGGAGCCTTGCGCCAGCAGGTTGGCCAGGGTCGGCCAGAGCTGGCTCTCCTGCTCCAGCGGCGATCCCTGGGCCAGCGCGGCGTGCAGCTCCTGCAACTGAGCGCGCAGGGTGGCGTCGCGCAGGATGCTGGTGGTCAGGCGCGGCGCGCCCTGGCGGTCGTCGCTGAGGCTGCGGCTGGCGTCGTCCAGCCACTGCGGATCGAAGGCCAGCACGCGGAGCTGGTAGCCCTGCCCGTCGACGCCGGCGCCGTCGTGGATCTGTTCCGGCGCCATCAGCAGCACATCCCCGGTGTCAGCCTGGTGGCTTTCACCCTGGTGCAGGTAGCGCTGCCGGCCGCGCACCAGCAACCCCAGGTGGTACTCCAGGTGGAAGTGCCGGGGGAAGCTGAAGTGCTGATACTGGGCGTCGATCAGGCGGACGCCGGGCAGGCAGCTGGGGATGTGGTTGGTCTGGTCCATGGGCGCCACTTTACGCCGTGGCGAGATGGGGTTCTTGGACAAAATTGCGGGTGGCGAAGGTGGAAATCCACTATGGGGCGCGAGGCGAACTCATTGTAGGAGCGAGCTTGCTCGCGAAAGATCGTGCTCGGACCGTTCGCGAGCAAGCTCGCTCCTACCCCTCACCCGCGCGGCGGTTCGGCGCCGAGGGGGACGATGGCCATGGTCAGCCGCGAAATGCAGCTGGGCTTGCCGTCTTCGCCGGAGAGGCGGATGTCCCAGACATGGGTGGTGCGGCCCAGATGTACCGGTCGGGCGACGGCGGTGACGCGGCCGCTGCGCAGGCCGCGCAGGTGGTTGGCGTTGACTTCCAGGCCGACGCAGTAGAAGCGGCTGTTGTCGATGCACAGGTAGCTGGCGGTAGAACCCAGGGTTTCCGCCAGCACTACCGAGGCGCCGCCATGGAGCAGGCCGTAGGGCTGGTGGGTGCGCCGGTCGACCACCATGCTGGCGGTCAGGGATTGGTCGTCGTAGGCCTCGAAGCGGATGTCCAGGCCTTCGCCGATGGTGTTCTTCAGGTTTTCGTTGAGTTGCGCAAGATCCGGGGTTTGGTTCCACAGGCCCATGGGGTCACTCCTGGTGGGGAGCCGGGACACGAGGTCCCGGCGAGACGGGTTCATTCGTGCCAGAGGACGGCTTCCTGGCGTTCGAGCCATTCGGGGAAGCGCTTGCCATAGGCATCCTCGACAACGCTACGCTTGATCTTCAGGGTCGGAGTGAGGAAACCGTTGTCCACCGCCCAGACGTCCTTGACCAGCACCAGGCCCTGCAGGCGCTCATGCTTGTCGAGATCGCCGTTGACCTCTTCCAGCAGGCGCCGCAGGCTGATTTCCAGTTCGAAGCGGGCGCCGTTCGCCGCCTCGTGCCGCCCTACTTCGGACAGAACGCAAAGCGCCATCGGCTGCGGCAGGCCGTCCCCTACCACGCACACCTGTTCGATGCGCGGATGCACGGCCAGGCGGTTCTCGATGGGCGCCGGGGCCACGTACTTGCCCTTGCTGGTCTTGAAGATCTCCTTGATGCGCCCGGTCAGGCGCAGGTTGCCCCTGGCATCCTGCTCACCCTTGTCACCGGTGCGCAGGTAGCCGTCCTCGGTGATGGTCTCGGCGGTCCTCGTCGGGTCCTTGTAGTAGCCCTGCATGGTGGCGCCGCTGCGCACCAGCACTTCGCCCTCCTCGCTGATGCGGACTTCCACGCCAGGGCTGTTGCGGCCGATCCAGCCGGGAATGAATTCGCCCTTGCGGCACAGATGGGAGTAGCCGCAGTTCTCGGTCATACCGTAGACCTCCAGCACTTCCAGGCCGAGGCGCTTGTACCAGTCCAGCAGCGCCCCAGGCACTGGCGCTGCGCCGCACAGGGCGTTGCGCACAGCATCCAGGCCGAGGCCGGCGAGCACCTTGCGACCGACGATGCGACCGACGATGGGCAGCCTGAGCATGCGATCGAGTTTCTGCGCGGGCATCTTCGAGTAGACGCCCATCTGGAACTTGGTCCAGATCCGCGGCACGGCGAAGATGGCGGTCGGCCGGGCGCGACGCAGGTCATCGAGGAAGGTTTCCAGGCTTTCGGCGAAGAACACCGTCTGCCCGGCGTAGAGCGAACCCATTTCGACGAACATGCGCTCGGCCACGTGGCACAGCGGCAGGTAGGAGAGCAGGCGGTCTTCCTCGCCGGTCTGGAACAGGTCCATACCGTGGGTGGCGGCGAAAGCGAAGTTGCTGAAGTTGTGCATCACGCCCTTGGGCGTGCCGGTAGTACCGGAGGTATAGATGATGGTGGCGAGCTGGTCGGGGCCGCTGCGGGGGCTGTCCTGGATCGGATTGACGGCCTGCAGATCGGCCCAGCTGAAATCGAACTCGCCCGCCGGGTGGATCGGCAAAGTGATGGTCGGAACGCCTTCGGGCACGCCGCTCGCCATTGCGGGCCAATCGTCGAGCTTGCCGATGAAGGCCAGCGCCGCCTCGGAATGCGTCAGCACCTGCTGGACCGATTCGGCGGTGAGGTTGGGATACAGGGGAACGGACACGTGGCCGGCCATCCAGATGGCGAGGTCGGCGATGATCCAGTGGGCGCAGTTCTTGGAGATGATCGCGATACGGCTGCCCTGGGGCAGGTCGCGCCCCCGCAGCCAACTGGCGGCCCGGCGGGCCTGCTCGCCAGCTTCCCCCCAGGTCAGTTCCTCGATCCTTCCACCGCCGAGCGGCTGGACCAGGTAGCGCTTGTTCGGGTGACGGGCTTCACGCTCGAAAAAAACGTCAAGCGGCAAACGGACTGCATCAGCCACAGGGCCTCCTCCTTTGTTCTTTTTGTGGGGGACAACCAAGCACTTGCTTGGTCGACTATTCCACGCACCCGGAGGAGGCGCAAGTTAAGAAATGTTGCGAATCGTCAGTGACGGCGAACGTGATGCACAGTGCGCAGGGACATCAGGCCGGGGACCAGCAGATCGCCCTCCAGTTCGGCCAGGCTGGCGGTGCCCATGGGCAGCGGTTCCTGGCGATGGCCATGGATCAGGAAACCCGCGAGATCGCTGACAAAGGGATTGTGGGTGACCAGCAGGAGGTCCTGTTCGCTGCGCTCGGCGAGAAAGTCGAGGGCTTCCCGCGGGTCGCTGTCGGGAGTCAGCCAGGGGACTGTCCCGACTGCGGCTCTGAAGCCCAGGGCATCACGGACCAGTTCGGCAGTCTGCTGCGCCCGCACATACGGGCTGGCGAGAATCGCCCCCAGCGGCCGGCCGGCAAGCACGGCTGCGGTTTGCAGCACATCCTTGCGGCCGTGGCGGGTCAGCGCGCGCTCGGCATCGGTGGCGGCGCGGGGCTCGGCCTCACCGTGACGCAGCAGCCAGAGCCTCATGGCTTGGGCTCTTCGTCGCGCACCGGGTGGGCGGCCGGCGGCACTTCGTGCGCGGCTTCACCCTGAGGCGCGCGGGCCTCGGGCCAATCGGCGAAGGGCCAGGGCTTTTCTTCGGTGTTGAAGGTGCCGAAGCGGCCGATCTGCGCCAGGTACTGGCTGAGACTGTCGCCGAAGGACAGCAGGCCGCCGTTGGGTGCGCCGTAGAACGCGCGATAGCCGAGTTGCAGCAGCACCACGGCGCCGAGGACGATCTCGGCCAACTGCCAGACGATGACGAAAACGAGCATCCACAGGACGCGCAGCAGGATGTGCTCGCGCTGCAGGTCTTCGCGCTCTTCACTCATGGGGAATCTCCTTGTCCGAAAGGTGGGGGGCATAGGCCCTGTACGAACGTCGCCGAGCGAAGGTCAGGCTAGGCAAGAATCGGTGAGGAAGCAGACTGGGCTCGCACGCGAGTTTACGGCTGCAAATGAGCATTCCGAACCGATTTTCAATAAAGCATGACCGAGCGCAGGCACATCTCGTACCGGCCTAGAAACCGGTGGTTGGAATGAAGTCTATGTCGGTCTTGGGCTCGCCGCGCATCAGCAACTCGATCACCTGGGCCAGCGTACGTCCCTCGAAAAGGATGGCATGCAGGCCCGCGACCAGCGGCATGTAGACCTGCAGCTCCTCGGCACGGGTCTTGAGGACCTTGAGGGTGTTGACGCCCTCGGCCACCTCGCCCAGGCGCGCCACGGCGTCTTCCAGCGACAAGCCTTCGCCCAGGGCAAAGCCCACCTGGTAGTTGCGGCTCTTGGGCGAGGAGCAGGTGACGATCAGGTCGCCCACCCCGGCGAGGCCGAGGAAGGTCATGGGATTGGCACCCAGCTTGACCGCGAAGCGGGTCATTTCCGCCAGGGCGCGGGTGATCAGCATGCTCTTGGTGTTTTCGCCCATGTCCAGCGCGGCGGCCATGCCGGACATGATGGCGTAGACGTTCTTCAGGGCGCCGCCCAGCTCGACGCCGAAGCGGTCCTGGCTGGCATAGACGCGGAAGGTGCGGCCATGCAGGGCGGCCTGCACGCGCTTGCAGAGTTCGGCGTCCTCGCTGGCGACCACGGTGGCGGTCAGTGCATGGTCGGCGATTTCCTTGGCCAGGTTGGGGCCGGAAATCACGCCGATGCGGGCATCCGGGGCCACCTCTTCGAGGATCTGGCTCATCAGCTTGAAGCTCTGTGCCTCGATGCCCTTGGTGGTGCTGACCAGCAGCTTGCCGGCCAATTGCCCGGCCACCGGTTCCAGCACCTTGCGCAGGGCGCTGGACGGCAGGGCAACGAACACCAGTTCGCAATCGGCGAGCACGCGGGACAGGTCGGTATCCGGCTCCACCCCGGGAAGGATGGTCACGCCCTTGAGATAGCGCGGGTTCTCGCGCAGGGTACGGATCGCCTCGGCCTGTTCCGGGTCGCGCATCCAGTGGCGCACGCGCTGGCCGTTCTCGGCCAGCAGGTTGGCGATGGCGGTGCCGAAGCTGCCGCCGCCGAGCACCGCAACGGGTTGCTGTTCTGTCATAACGGGTCCATGTAGGCCATTGGAATGGCGAATCCGCGCATTATACGGAGGCGCCGCCTGCCAGCCAGCCTCTAACCGAGGCCCCTGCGCTGGAAAAGCGCCCATCCTCCGTTAAGATGCCGAAGCTTTTGGCGTCAAGGGCAGCCCTTGGTTCCCTGGCAACCTCGACACAGCAAAAATTCCCCCAGCATCGGGGCGCAACGGGACTAAAGTTCCAACATATGAACCGCTCCATGGATGATCCCGCACCGAGGCAACAGGAAGATGTGCCCACCCGCCCCACGACGCCCGACCTCTCCAGCAGCCCAAGGAGCGGCGCAGCCATGACCTTGCGGCGCCGCTGGGACATCCATACCCGCACCCAGCTCATCAGCCTGGGACCGGCACTGCTACTGACCCTGCTGCTCACCGGCTTCTTCACCTTCGCCCGCCTGCAGGACCTGCGCCAGGAGCTGAACCACACCGGACAGCTGATTGCCAGCCAGCTCGCCCCGGCGGCGGAACACGGCGTGGTCACCGGCAACCTGGGAGTGCTTGAGAGCCTGCTCCAGGCCAGTCTGGATACCCCCCACGTACGCTTCCTTGAAGTGCGCGACCGCGCCGACAACATCCTCGTCTATCTGGAGCAGCAGGAAAGCCTGGAAAACAGCGGCACCCAGGTGGAAATATTCCACGCCCCCATCATCCAGCAGCAGACCCATCCGCAGGCCCGGCGCACCGATGCCGGGAACGACGGCCGCCGCAACGACAGCGCCTACCTGGGCCGCGTGGTGGTGGGTATGTCCAACGATGCCTTCAGCAGCCGCCAGCAGGAAATCCTCTTCAAGGCCACGGTGCTGGCCCTGATCGCATTGCTCCTCACCTTCCTCCTCGCCCGCCGCCTGGCCACCGGCCTGTCGCAACCCATCAGCGCCATGGGCGATGCGGTCAAGGCCATCCAGGCCGGCAACTACAACGCCAGCTTGCCGGTGGTAGATGACAGCGAACTGGGCGACCTCAGCCGTCACATCAACAATCTCGCCAGCGGCCTCGAACAGGCCAGCCAGGAACAGCAGCAGGCGATGGGCCAGCTGATCAAGGCGCGCGAGGAAGCGGAAATGGCGAACCGCGCCAAATCCGACTTCCTGGCGATGATGAGCCACGAACTGCGCACCCCCATGAACGGCGTCCTGGGCATGCTGCAGCTGCTGGAAACCACCGAGATGACCGATGAACAGGCCGAATACGCAGCGCTGGCCACCGAATCCACCGAGCATCTGCTGAAGGTGATCAACGACATCCTCGATTTCTCCCGCATCGAGCGTGGCGCGCTGGAACTGGAGCGCATCCCCTTCAACCTGCTGGAGCTGATCCTCGGCTCGGTGCAGGTGTTCCAGCACAGCGCCCAGCAGCGCGGGCTGGCGCTGACCCTGGACACCCAGGAAGGCCTGGAGCGGGTCGAGGTGCACGGTGACCCGACGCGCTTGCGGCAAATCCTGGTCAATCTGGTGGGCAATGCCCTGAAGTTCACCGAAGAAGGTGGCATCAAGGTGGTGACCCACTGGCAGGCGCTGGACAGCGAAGTGCTCTGGCTCACCTGCGCGGTACATGACAGCGGCATCGGCATCCCCCCGGACCGCCTGGAACACATGTTCGACGCCTTCCAGCAGGCCGATCACTCGATCTCACGCCGCTACGGCGGCACCGGCCTCGGGCTGCCCATCGCGCGCACCCTGGCCGAACGCATGGGCGGCACCCTGCGTGCCGAGAGCCATGAAGGCTCGGGGTCGATCTTCACCCTGGAGATCCCCCTGCCATTCCGCCCCCGGAGCTCGGAATCGTTGGCCGACCAGCCCCACGGGCAGGACGCGGGAGCCGGCCAGCACGTGTTGCTGGTGGAGGACAATCCGGTGAACCAGACCGTGATCGAGGCCATGCTGCGCAGCCTCGGCTACCAGGTGAGCCTGGTGGGAGACGGTGCCCAGGCGGTGCATCAGGCTTCGCGCAATCACTATGCAGCCATCCTCATGGACTGCCGCCTGCCGGTTCTCGACGGTTACGAAGCCACGCGCCAGATTCGCCAGATGAATGGCGGCGCCGCGCTGCCGATTATCGCCCTGACCGCCAATGCCCTGCAGGGCGACCGCGAAGCCTGCCTGGCCGCGGGGATGAACGACTACCTGGCCAAGCCCTTCAAGCGGGCGGACCTGCTGCGGGTCATGCAGCGCTGGCTGAGCAGGCCGTCGGACTGAAACGTTCAGTGCCGTTTCCAGGCATTCGTGGAGGGTCCGGGAATGGTAAAGTGCGACTCGCTTTGCGAGCGGGAAATCCCCCCGCAGCCCCTTGCTACGGGCCGCGGCCACACCAGGTGAACGACTGTGCTCGCCATTCTGTGACTTTCACCGCAACGCAACAGTCTATGACTAGTCTGCCGCCTGACGCCCCCTACAACGGCCACGGCAGAAGGATGAATGCAAATCCCTGTGCCAGACGGGGACCATTGAGGAGCTCGCATGACCAAACAAAACGCCTATACCCGGGAAGACCTGCTGCGCTGCAGTCGCGGCGAGCTGTTCGGCCCTGGTAATGCGCAACTGCCCGCCCCCAACATGCTGATGATCGATCGCATCGTGCATATCAGCGAAACCGGCGGGAAGTACGGCAAAGGCGAGATAGTCGCCGAGCTCGACATCAATCCTGACCTGTGGTTCTTCGCCTGCCACTTCGAAGGCGACCCGGTCATGCCCGGCTGCCTCGGCCTCGACGCCATGTGGCAGCTGGTCGGTTTCTACCTCGGTTGGCAGGGCAACCCCGGCCGTGGCCGCGCCCTCGGCTCCGGCGAAGTCAAGTTCTTCGGCCAGGTCCTGCCGTCCGCGAAAAAGATCACCTACAACATCCATATCAAGCGCACTATTAATCGATCGCTGATCCTCGGTATTGCCGATGGCACCGTTGCCGTCGACGGCCGCGAGATCTACAGCGCCGAAGGCCTGCGCGTCGGCCTGTTCACCTCTACCGACAGCTTCTGAAGGACATCCGCATGCGTCGCGTCGTGATTACTGGCCTGGGCATCGTCTCCTGCCTGGGCAATGACAAAGCTACCGTCTCCGAGAACCTGCGCACCGGCCGTTCCGGTATCCGCCACAACCCCTCCTACGCGGAGATGGGTCTGCGCAGCCAGGTTTCCGGCTCCGTGAACCTGAACCTTGAAGAGCTGATCGACCGCAAGATCTTCCGCTTCATGGGCGATGCCGCTGCCTATGCCTACCTGGCCATGCAGCAGGCCATCGAAGACGCCGGCCTGACCGCCGAGCAGATCTCCAACCCGCGCGTGGGCCTGATCGCCGGCTCCGGCGGCGCTTCCACCGTGAACCAGATGGAAGCCATCGACACCCTGCGCGAGAAAGGCGTCAAGCGCATCGGCCCATACCGCGTGACCCGCACCATGGGCAGCACCGTTTCCGCGTGCCTGGCCACTCCCTTCCAGATCAAGGGCGTGAACTTCTCCATCTCCTCGGCCTGCGCCACCAGCGCGCATTGCATCGGCCAGGCCATGGAACAGATCCAGCTGGGCAAGCAGGACATGGTCTTCGCCGGCGGCGGTGAAGAAGAACACTGGAGCCAGAGCTGCCTGTTCGACGCCATGGGCGCCCTCTCCACCCAGTACAACGACACCCCCGAACGCGCCTCCCGCGCCTACGACGCCAAGCGCGACGGTTTCGTCATCGCTGGTGGCGGCGGCATGGTCGTGGTCGAGGAGCTGGAACACGCACTCAAGCGCGGCGCCAAGATCTACGCCGAAATCGTCGGCTACGGCGCGACTTCCGACGGCTACGACATGGTCGCCCCGAGCGGCGAAGGCGCCATCCGCTGCATGCAGCAGGCGCTGTCCACCGTCGACACCCCGATCGACTACCTGAACACCCACGGCACCTCTACTCCGGTGGGCGACGTGGCGGAAATCCGCGGCGTGCGTGAAGTGTTCGGCGACAAGGCCCCGGCCATCAGCTCCACCAAGAGCCTGTCCGGCCACTCCCTGGGCGCCGCCGGCGTACAGGAAACCATCTACTGCCTGCTGATGATGGAAGGCAAGTTCATGGCCGGTTCCGCCAACATCGATGAGCTGGACCCTGAAGTGGCCGACCTGCCGATCCTGCGCGAGACCCGCGAGAACGCCAAGATCGACACCGTCATGTCCAACAGCTTCGGCTTCGGCGGCACCAACGCCACCCTGGTTCTGCGCCGCTTCAACGGCTGATCCCGAACCCGGCGGTAACCACAACGCCCGTATCCCCCCGGATACGGGCGTTGTCGTTCATGGGTCTTTCACTTCCCTAAAGCCTGTAGGTCTTTTCCGAACCGTCTATTCCGCCATCAAGAAGCGCCACCCTCCTCCGCTACAGGGACTAGCAACACCTTATTCGCCCCGGATCGGAGTAGTCCCATGTTCCTTCGCCAATTGCCCATCGCCTACCGTGCCGCCATCGGCTTCGCCATCATCACCCTGATACTGGTCGGCCTCGGTGGCTTCGCCCATCACCGCATGGGCACCATCAACGAGGCCTCGACCGAAATCAGCGAAATCTGGCTTCCCAGCGTCCAGGCCTCCGGCCAGATGGGCCTGCTCATGGCCACGTTCCGCCTCAGCGAGATGAACCACGTACTGGCCCAGGACGACGACACCATGAAAGCCCAGGAGCGACGCATGGACAGGCTGCTCGCCGAGCTTGCCAAGTTGGAGAAGGCGTACCAGCCATTGCTGCAGTCGTCGGAGGAGAAGCAGTTGTTCGAGGAGGTGCTCGGCGCCAGCCGCGACTACATGAACAGCCACGAGACCCTGCTGCAACTGTCGCGCCGGAACGACACCGATCGCGCCTACGCGCTGCTTCGCGGCGAGCAGTACCAGCGCTTCGAAACCCTGTCACGCAACCTCGCCGCATTGATCGACCTCGAGCAGCGCAAGGCGCGGGAATCCAGCCGCCGCGGCGACGAAGTCGTCAACGACGCCACCCGCTCCGTCGTGCTGGTGGTGGTGCTGGCGGTCCTGGCCAGCATCGCCATCGCCTGGCTGCTGACCCAAAGCATCGTCGGCCCCATCCGCGAAGCCATGCACACCGCAGAACGGGTGGCCAGCGGCGACCTCACCGGTGAGCTGGCCAGCACCGGCCGCGACGAACCCGCCCGGCTGATGCAGGCCCTGCAGTCCATGCGACAGAGCCTGCGCGACACTATCGAACGGATCGGCCTTTCCGCCACCCAGCTCGCCTCGGCAGCAGAAGAGCTCAATGCGGTAACCGAAGAAAGCAACCGCTCGCTGGGCCGCCAGCACGACGAGATCGAGCTGGCCGCGACGGCGGTCAACCAGATGAGTGCAGCGGTAGAGGAAGTGGCGCGCAATGCCGCCTCCACCTCCGAGGCCGCTACCACGTCCGAAAGCGTCGCGCTCAGCGGTCGCGAACAGGTGGAGGAAACCGTCCAGGCCATTCGCGACATGGGCGAGGAAGTCATCCGTTCCACGCACAGCGTGGCGGACCTCGCCGAGCGGGCCCAGGGCATTGCCACTGTGCTGGACGTGATCCGTTCCATTGCCGAGCAGACCAATCTGCTGGCCCTCAACGCCGCCATCGAGGCGGCCCGTGCCGGTGAACAGGGGCGCGGCTTCGCCGTGGTGGCCGACGAGGTACGCGCCCTCGCCCACCGCACCCAGGAGTCGACCCGAGAGATCGAACAGATGATCGCCGCCATCCAGGCCGGCTCCGATGCCGCTGTCAGTGCCATGAACCAGAGCGATACCCATGCCCGGGATATGGTCAAGTTGGCCGAAAGCGCCGGCCAGGCCCTGCAGGAGATCGCCCGGCAGGCCGGCGAGATCAACCAGCGCACCCTGGTGATCGCCACCGCCGCCGAGCAACAGGCCCAGGTGGCCCGCGAGGTAGACCGCAACCTGGTGAACATCCGCGACATCTCGATGCAGACCTCGGCCGGCGCCAACCAGACTGCCACCGCCACCCATGACCTGTCGCGCCTGGCGGTGGAGCTCAACGGCATGATCGCGCGCTTCGTGGTCTGACCCCCATCGCCGAACATGAAAAAGGGCGCCACCCGGGCGCCCTTCTCTGTTCACGACGATCAGGCCGCTTCGCGGTCGGCCGCCGCCTTCTCCCGCCCGCCGACGCGCGGCAGCAGCATGGGTACCTGGTTGCGATAGTCGGCGTACTCCGGATGCGCCCGCAGCAGGTCGCGCTCTTCCAGCTGGATGGCGGCCAGGATATAGATGCTGGTCAGCACGGCGAACAGCAGGTGGGCCGCACTCATGGTCGGGGTGGCCCAGAAGCACAGGAGCCAGCCCAGGTAGAGCGGGTGGCGCACCAGCTTGTAAGCCCCCGGCGTCTTGAACTCCAGCTCGGTGTAGGGCTTGCCCAGCAGGTTCAGCCAGACCTGGCGCAGCCCGAACAGGTCGAAGTGGTTGATCAGCAGGGTGGCGTAGAACACCAGCGCCCAGCCGAAACCGAAGGTCGCGCCCATGACCAGCCGGCCGGAGCGGTTCTCGATGTTCCAGATCTCGCCGCCGAGCGGCTGCCAGTAGCTATACAGCAGGATCAACGCCAGGCTGGAGAACAGCACATAGGTGCTGCGCTCGGCCGCCGGCGACACCCACTGGGTCCACCAGGCCTTGAAGGCCGGTCGGGCCATCAGGCTGTGCTGGACGGCGAAGATGGCCAGCAGCAGCACGTCGATCCCCAAGGCAGTCCAGAACGGCAGGCGTGGTTCGCCATCCAGGGTTCGTGGCGCGAACGGCAGGTTGGCGACGAAGCCGATGGAATAGACGAAGGTGGCGAAGAAGATCAGGTAGCTGATCAGGCCATAGGAAAAGATCGAAATGCGCTTGAAGTAAGTGAACATGACACGCTCCTGCCGGGATTTTCTGGTCGGCGGGATCGCTCCGCTCCGCCTTGGACACCAGCTTCGCCCCGGCCTGTATCAGCCCGATGGCTGACAGCGCTCAGTTTGTTTCTGCTTTGTATCCGCTCCCGGGGCTCTCCAGCCAGGCCTGCAACAACTGGTGCAGGCGCTGCTGGTCCAGCGGCTTGGTCAGCAGCGCCTTGACTCCCTGGTTCTGTACCTCGCTCTCCAGCAGGGAGTCGCTGAAGCCGGTGTAGAGCACGATGGGCAGGTCGGCGCGGGACGCCAAGAGGCGCCGCGCCAGCTGCAGGCCGGACAGGCGCGGCATGCTCTGGTCGAGGATGACGAAATCCCAGGCGTAGGGGTCGGCGCAGAGCATCTGGCTGGCCTGTTCCGCATCGCAGAAGATGCCAGGTTCCAGCCCCCAGCCCTCCAGCAGTTCCCCCATGAACTCGGCCACCGTGTCGTCGTCGTCCACCACGGCCACGCGGCCGCACAGGGCTGAGCGCAGGGTTGGCCGGGCAGCGGCCTGCACATTGGCCTGCTCCACGCCCGCCGCCGGACTGTGGGCCGGCATCAGCACGTGGAAAGTGGCGCCCTGCCCCGGCGTGCTGTCCAGGTGGATATGGCCACCGTACTCATGGACGATACCGTGCACCATGGACAACCCCATACCGCTGCCCTGGCCGCTGGCCTTGGTGGAGAAGAACGGCTCGAAGATCTGCGCGCGCAGCGCCGGGTCAATCCCCGGGCCGCTGTCGCTGACCGTCAGTGCCACGTAATGGCCCTTGATCCGCTGCTGGCAGGAGGCGCAGACGCCCGACAGCTCCTGCTGGCCCAGGCTCACCCGCAACTGGCCCACGCTGCCCATGGCATCGCGGGCGTTGATGCACAGGTTCATCAGCACCTGCTCCAGCTGCACCGGATCGGCCAGCACCCGTGGCACGTCATGGTCGAGCTGGACTTCCAGCTCCACCGTGGCCGGCAAGGTGGAATCCACCAGGCGGATGAAGTCCCCCAGCAGCAGGTCCAGCGCGACCACCTGAGGCTTGCCACGGCTGCCGCGGCTGAAGGTGAGCATCTGCTGGATCAGGTCGCGGGCCTTTTCCGCCGAACGCTGCACCCGTGACAGGTACTTGCCCAGGCGCTCGTCGCCGCTCTGCTCCGCCAGTTCCTGGGCCATCACGGTGTAGCCCAGCATGCTGGTCAGCAGATTGTTGAAGTCGTGGGCGATGCCCCCGGTCAGATGCCCGATGGCCTCCATGCGCTGCGCCTGGCGCAGTTGCTGCTCCAGGCGCGTGCGCTCCTCCTCGGCCTGGATGCGCTCGGTGATGTCGCGCAGGTAGCAGATGAAGCGCGGTCCCTCGTCCCCCGGCACCTGGGTCAGAGCCAGTTCGGCGGTGAATTCGCGCCCGTCAGCACGCTGCGCCACCACCTCCATGCGTTTGCCGAGAAAGGCTCCGTGACCGGTCTGCAGGTAGTTCTCCAGGGCCTGCTCGTAGGCTTCGCGAAAACGCGGCGGAATGATCAGCTTGAGCAGCGAATGCCCCAGCGCCTGCTCACTGCTGATGCCGAAGCACTGTTCGGCGGCCGGGTTGAACGCCAGTACCCGCCCGGCCTCGTCCATGCTGATGAAGCAATCCAGGGCGGTGTTGGTGATGGCGCGGTACTGCATCTCGCTGGCCCGCAGGGCCTGTTCGGCCTCCTTGCGCTGGGTGATCTCGCGGGTGATGCCGAGGATGCGGTCGATGCCGCCGATGGCCACGCGCTTGAGCAGTACCTCGTCCCAGTGCAGGCTGCCGTCGCGGTTGCGCCGGTGCCATTCGAAGCGCTGCACCTGGCCGGCTGCGGCGCGGGCCAGGTAAGCGGCGGCCTCCTTGCCGGTATAGGGCGCGTAGCCGGCGCTGAAGGCATCGATGTCCAGCTTGAGCATTTCCTCGTAGCTGTATCCGTAGGCGCGGCAGGCCTTGGGATTGACGTCCACCAGGGCGCCGCTCTCGATGTCATGGACGAAAATGGCGTCCTCGGAGGTATCGAAAATCGCCCGGTAGCTGGCTTCGGCCTCCAGCCGTTCGATTTCCGCCGCCGCCCGTACCGAGAAGATGCGCAGCACCGATTCCACCTTGTCGCGATCCGACATCGGCCCCAGCCGGCCGGCGGCGATCAGGCCCAGGGGCCGGCCATCGCTGGCGAACAGCGGGTAGCCGGCGTAGCTGTCGACGCCGAAGGCAGCCAGCACTTCGTCTGCAGGGTAGGAACAGCGCAGGTCGCGGGGCACGAAGTGGAAGCTGCGGCCGAACACCTCGAAGCAGGGCGTGCCCTTGAGGGAGTAGGTGGTGTTCTGGTGCAGCTTCCCACCGTAGTAGAGGGCCAGGGTGGTGAGGCATTCCGGCCCTTCGTCGCTGATGCGGCTGACGAAGGCGAAATCGGCGTTCAGCGAACGCACCATGTAGCGGGCAATGGCCTCGAACACCTCGTTCCCGGTGGCGGCGGACACGCCCAGGGCGACGAAGCGCAGCACCTCCTCCAGGCTCTTGCGTGAACTGATGTCGGTGGAGATACCGCAGATGGCGCTGACCCGGCCGTCGCCGTCGAAGAGCGGGAACTTGTTCGACAGGTAGGTGCGGATGCCGCCGCCCATGGGCACCTGCTCCTCGAACTCCAGTTCATGGCCGAGCTGGATCACCCGCAGGTCGTTGGCACGCAGGACGTCAGCGATTTCCGGAGGAAAGAACTCGTGGTCGGTGTGCCCCAGCACCCGCTCGCCGCGCACCTTGAACAAACGCTCGAAGGCCCGGTTGACCAGCACCAGGCGGCCCTCGAGGTCCTTCACGTAGATCACCGCACTGCTGTTATCGACGATCTGCCGCAAGCGATGCTCTTCGGCGCTGATGGCGAAGCGGCTGGTCAGGGGCTGGCTCACCGTAAGGCCCTCCGGGATTGGCGGACTCGCCTGATTATGGAACAACCCGGCCAGGGCCGAACGGCCCGGGTTGCCATTGAAACAATTGAAACAAAGCGCTGCCGTGGGGGGCGAAATGCGGACTCAGTCCGGCACGAACATGTAACCCACGCCGCGCACGGTGCGGATGATCTGCGGTTTGTCCGGGTCCTGTTCCAGCTTGCGGCGCAGACGGGCGATGCGGATGTCGATGGAGCGGTCGAAGGGGTTCCAGTCACGGTGCTGGGTGAGGTTCAGCAACTGGTCGCGGGACAGCGGCCGGTTGGGGCGCTGGGCGAAGGCCTGGAGCAGGTCGAACTCCATGGCGGTCAGGGGTATTTCCTCGCCTGCGGCGTCGAACAGCTGGCGGCTCTGCAGGTCGAGGCGGCACTGGCCGAGTTGCAGGCAGGCGCTGTCGCTGTCTGCGGCGGGCTGCGCAGCGGGCGCCGGATTGCGGCGATAGCGCCGCAGCACGGTCTTGAGCCGTGCCAGCAGTTCGCGTGGGTCGAAGGGTTTGGCCAGGTAGTCGTCGGCGCCGACTTCCAGGCCAACGATGCGGTCCAGTGGCGTGCCGGCGCCCGACACCATGATCACCGGCAGGTCGTGATGCTCGCGCAGGTAACGCGCGAGGCTCAGGCCGTCCTCGCCGGGCAGCCCCACGTCCAGCAGCACCAGGTCGGGCAGCGCCTCGGCCAGCCGCGCACGCAACTGGCCGCTGTCGGCCACGGCATGGACCTGATAACCCTGGCCGCCGAGGTAATCCAGCAGCATTTCGCGGATCGCCTCATCGTCGTCCACCACCAGGATGCTGATCTGTTCGGCCATGGGCCCGTGCCTCGCCGCTGCTTCAGACCCAGCGAATATAGCGCGCCATGGCGACGCACGCGGGACCAGCGGACGGTGAAGCAGCAGACTGGTCGCTCTGGAAGGCCAAAGTGTCGCAGGGGGCGCCATCCTCTTCAGGCAGCGCTCCCTGTCTGCCCTGGCGCGAGGTTGTGACGTGGCCTGGCAGGTTCACTGCGCTGCTGCTTTCCCCTGTTTCCGGGGCAGCACGGCGAGGAAATTGTCCCGCGCCACCTTGCGCGCCACCGGCTCCGGTAGGGCATCGAGGAAGGGACGATAGGCCGACAGATAATCCCCCAACCCGTCGAAGCGACCCACTACATCCGAGCCCAGCATGAAGCGCTCCGGATGACGTTCCACCAGCGCCAGCCAGCGACGGTCCGGCTTGCCGTCTGCGTCCAGCAGGTAGGGTTCCAGCACGCTCCAGGAGAGGTCGATGTAGAGGTTGGGGTAATCCGCCAGCAGGCGTTCCAGGGTAGGCAGGAGGAAGTCCAGCTTCGTCTGGTGGCGGTGGATTTCCATGCTGGAGCCGGCATGGGCCCAGATGAAGCGCACATGGGGGTGGTTGCGCAGCGGCTCCTCCACTTCCTGTAAAAACAGCGGGTTGCGCTCGCGCTGCGAGGTGATGTTCGAGTGCAGCAGCACCGGCAGGTCATATTCGGCGGCCAGGTGGTAGATGCGGCTCATGGCCTCGTTGTTGGCGCGGGGGGTGTCGCCGTCGATCAGGGCAGTGAGGTCATCGTGGCGGGTGAAGACTTCGCCGATCCCCTGCCAGAGCCCCGGGTCCAGTTCCAGCATGCGGCGGATATGGGCGTCGGAGTTCTTGTCGTTGGGGTTGAAGCCGCTGAGAAAGGGATGGAAGCGCTTGCGCTGGTCATCCGGCAGTTGCCTGAGCGCAGCGGCCACCAGCGCGTCCGTGGCGCTGTACCAGTAGGCGCCTGCGTCATCGCCGGCGTAGTAGCGCGGCCGCTTGGGTTCGTCCTCGTGCCATTTCTTGGCCACCGGAATGCCGGAAATCATCACGTGGTCAATGCCGCCCTTGTCCATCGCCTGCAACAGGGCCTGCATGCCGTCGCTTTCCTGGAAGAAATCCACGTAGTGCAAATGGGCGTCGCTGTAGCGGTAATCGCGCGCTTCGCCGGGAATTGCCAGCGCCAGCAAAAGCGCGGCGAGACTGGTCCTCAGCCGATACAAGGCTCGTCCTCCGGAATGGGTGGGTGACGTTGGACCCGCATCGCGTTGGCGGTGTTCAACAGTACAAGCCGCTGCCCGCTCGCCGGCCTTTGAGCTAGCCTAGCAGGACTCATTCGCTCACTGGCCAGGAGGCCCTCAATGACTATCCGTCTCACCCGCGATTCCGCCACCGGCACTCGCCAGCGCATCGAACTGGACGGCAAGGCAGCGCTGTTCACCGACCTGCCGACGGACCTGGGCGGTGCCGGTGCGGACCCGGAGCCCCACGACTACTTCGACGCCGCACTGGGCAGCTGCAAGGCCCTGACCGTCACCTACTACGCGCAGAAGAACGGTATTCCGCTGACCGGCGTGGACGTCGAGGTGACCCGCGACGACAGCGAGGAACGCAAGGGACATTACCGCCTGGACGTGAAGCTGACCCTGCGCGGCCCCCTCAGCGACGAACAACGCGCCACGCTGCTGCGCATCGCCGAGAAGTGCCCGGTGCACAAGCTGATGACCCAGGTAGAAGTGAGCATCGAGACCCGCCTCGCCGAAGGCAACTTCAGCCAGTGACCCGTGCAGGAAGCCCGAGCATGAACGTTCTCACCATCCGCCCGCGCGCCGAAGAGGTCGCCGGACAGCCGATCCTCCGCCCGCTGCCCTCGGCCCATTGCCGCAACGTTGGCCCCTTCGTGTTCTTCGACCACATGCTGGAGGCGGACTACGCCCCCGGCGAGGGCATGGACGTGCGCCAGCATCCGCATATCGGCCTGTCCACCCTCACCTACCTGTTCGAGGGCGAACTGCAACACAAGGACAGCCTGGGTTCGGACCAGTTGGTGAAGCCGGGTGACGTCAGCTGGATGACCGCCGGCCGCGGCGTCGCCCACGTCGAACGCACCCCGGCCAACCTCATGGCCAGCGGCTCGCGCGCCCATGGCCTGCAGGTCTGGCTCGCCCTACCGAAGGAACTGGAAGACTGCGAGCCCAGCTACAGCCATCACCCGGCGGCCAGCCTGCCGGTCCGGGACGCACTCGGCGTGCGCATCCGCCTGATCGCCGGCAGCGGCTTCTGCCTGGAATCCCCGGTGCCGGTGCTCTCCCCTACCCTCTATGCCGACCTGCAACTGGAAGCCGGCGCCACCCTGCCCCTTCCCTGCGAGCACCCGCAGCGGGCGCTCTACCTGCTGGAAGGTGAAGCCCTGCTGGATCACCAGCCGCTGGAACCGCGCAGCCTGGTAGTGCTGCCGGAAGGCGTGGAGTTCGTGCTGTCTGCCTGCAGCGGCTGCCAGTTGGTGATGATCGGCGGCGCCCCGCTGGACGGACCACGGCGGATGAACTGGAACTTCGTGGCCAGCAGCCCGGAGCTGATCGACCAGGCCCGCAGCCGCTGGGCGGCCGGCGAATGGCCCGTGGTGCCGGGAGAAACCAGCCGCATCGAACTGCCGCGCTGATGGTGCAGCGCCAATCGTAGGTTGTTCCGAGCGTAGCGAGGCCCAACGCACCCGGCATCAACCGCGAAACGTTGGGTTTCGTGCCTCTACCCAACCAACAAGTGCCCCTGTTCTCTTTACCTCGTTCCGCTGAAGACTTCGTCGAACAGGTCGTTCATCGCCTGGTAGGCCCGTGTGGCGACCTTGGGATTGTATTCATTGCGTCCTGGCACATTGGCCCCGGGCTCGGTGAAGGAGTGCACCGCACCCCCGTAGCTGACCAGTTGCCAATCGACCTTGGCCGCGGTCATTTCGGCGGTGAAGGCATCCACCTGGGTCTTGGGCACCGCCGGGTCATCGGCGCCATGCAGTACCAGGACCGGTGCGCGGATGCTGCGGGCATCGGCCGGGTTGGGCGTATCCAGGTTGCCATGGAAGGATACGAAGCCCTTCAGCTGCGCCCCCGAGCGCGCCAGCTCCAGCACACTGCCACCACCGAAGCAGAAACCGATGGCGCCCAGACTGGCCGGGGCCAGCGGCACCTTCGCTGCCTGAGCCTTGAGCGCCTCGACGCCCGCCAGGGCGCGCTTGCGCATCAGCGGCCGGTCACTCCGTACTGCCGTGGCGGCGGCCCTGGCTTCCTCCGGACTGCCCGGACGTATGTCCTTGCCATACATGTCGGCGATGAAAATCACGTAGCGCTGGCCGGCAATGAGCTTGGCCTGCTCGGCAGCGGCGGTCGTCACTCCCATCCAGTTGGGCACCATCAACAGGCCCGGACGTGGGGTTTGCACCGCGTCGTCATAGACCAGGGTGCCTTCGAACGGCTTGCCATCGATTTCATAAGGCACCTTCTGGGTAACCATGGCCGCCCAGGTCGGGGCGGCGAATACCAATAGCAGCGAGGACAGCAGCAATCTGTTCATGGAGGTTCTCCCGTGACGGAGGCATGACTGAGGTTAGACCCTCTGCCGGGGTCAACCTCCCAACCGGTTTCATGGCAGGTGAGCCCCGACATGACAGGAATCCCCCACAAAAGAAAAAGGCCCGCAACGCGGGCCTTGTCCATTCCTGCCATCTATCAGGCAGAGAGTTCCACCAACAGCTTGTTCAGGCGGCGCACGTAGGCGGCCGGATCCTTCAGGCTGTCGCCGGCAGCCAGGGCCGCCTGGTCGAAGAGGATGTGGGACAGTTCGCCGAAGCGGTCTTCGTCCTGCTCGCCATCGAGCTTCTCGATCAGCGGGTGGGCCGGGTTGATCTCGAAGATCGGCTTGGAATCCGGAACCTTCTGGCCGCTGGCTTCGAGGATCTGGCGCATCTGCAGGCCCAGGTCCTGTTCGCCGATGGCGAGGATCGCCGGGGAGTCGGTCAGGCGATGGGAAACACGCACTTCGCTAACCTGCTCGTCCAGCACCTGCTTCAGGCGCTCGATCAGCCCTTCCTTGGCCTTGGCGACTTCTTCCTGGGCCTTCTTGTCTTCTTCCGAGTCCAGCTTGCCGAGGTCGAGGTCGCCACGGGCGACATCGACGAAGCCCTTGCCGTCGAAATCGGACAGGTAGCTCATCAGCCACTCGTCGATGCGGTCGGTGAGCAGCAGCACTTCGACGCCCTTCTTGCGGAAGACTTCCAGGTGCGGGCTGTTCTTGACCTGGGAATAGCTCTCGCCGGTGAGGTAGTAGATCTTGTCCTGGCCTTCTTTCATGCGGCCGATGTAGTCGGCCAGGGACACGCTCTGCTCACCCGACTCATCGCTGGTGGAAGCAAAGCGCAGCAAGCCGGCAATCTTCTCCTTGTTGGCAAAATCTTCGGCCGGGCCTTCCTTCAGCACCTGGCCGAAGTTCTTCCAGAAGCCCTTGTACTGTTCAGGTTCGTTCTTCGCCAGCTTCTCCAGCATGTCCAGCACGCGCTTGGTCAGGGCCGACTTCATGGAGTCGATCACCGGGTCCTTCTGCAGGATTTCGCGGGAAACGTTCAGCGACAGGTCGTTGGAGTCCACCACGCCCTTGATGAAGCGCAGGTAGAGCGGCAGGAACTGGTCGGCCTGGTCCATGATGAACACGCGCTGCACGTACAGCTTCAGGCCACGCGGGGCCTCGCGGTGGTACAGGTCGAACGGGGCACGGCCCGGCACATAGAGCAGCGAGTTGTACTCCAGCTTGCCTTCGACCTTGTTGTGGCTCCAGGTCAGCGGGTTCTCGAAATCGTGGGCAATGTGCTTGTAGAACTCCTGGTACTCCTCGTCCTTCACCTCGGTGCGCGGACGGGTCCAGAGGGCACTGGCGCGGTTGACGGTTTCCCACTCCGGCTCGGCGGGCGCCTCTTCACCGTACTGCTCCTTCGGCAGCTCGATGGGCAGGGCGATATGGTCGGAGTACTTCTTGATGACGTTGCGCAGGCGCCAGCCGTCGGCAAACTCAGCCTCGTTGCCTTTCAGATGCAGGACGATGCGGGTGCCGCGCTCGGCCTTGTCGATGGTGGCGACATCGAATTCGCCCTCGCCGCTGGACGCCCAGTGCACGCCCTCGGCGGCCGGCAGACCGGCACGGCGGGTGAAGACGTCCACCTTGTCGGCGACGATGAACGCGGAGTAGAAGCCCACGCCGAACTGGCCGATCAGGTGGGAATCCTTCTTCTGGTCGCCGGACAGGTTCTTCAGGAAGTCAGCGGTGCCGGACTTGGCGATGGTGCCCAGGTGCGTGATCACCTCGTCACGGCTCATGCCGATGCCGTTGTCTTCGATGGTGATGGTGCGGGCGTCCTTGTCGAAGCTCACCCGGATCCTGAGATCGGCGCCACCTTCGAGCAGCTCAGGCTTGGCCAGCGCTTCGAAACGCAGCTTGTCGGCGGCGTCGGAGGCGTTGGAAATCAACTCGCGAAGGAAGATTTCCTTGTTGGAATACAGGGAATGGATCATCAGGTGAAGCAGTTGCTTCACCTCGGTCTGGAAGCCCAGGGTTTCTTTTTGAGTTTCCACACTCATGGTCGTCTGACTCCACTTGGATGGCTTGAACCGCATCTACGGCGGCGGATGTCACCCAGATGGGGGCTTCGACAAGGATTTCAAGTGCTTAGCGAAACGCGGAGGCATCGCAGTGGCAGCGTGGGCTTCTACCCACGGGCCAACAGGTCAGGGCTCAAGCAGCTCGACGTGGGCGACCTCGTCCAGGTCGAAACTGAAGCTGGCGGCCCCTGCCCCGCCCAGATTGCGCCGGATGAGGATGCGGCCTTCGCGGTCCAGGCCGGTGAAGCGCCCTTCGGCGGTGCTCCCGCGCACCGTGTACACACGCATGCTGAGTTCCTGGTACTGGCCGGGATTGTTCAACAGGCGCTGCAGCGAGAATCTCAGGCGACGATCCACCGGGCGGGCAACCTCCGCAACGGAGGCCGGGTCTTGCGCCTCACTGGGGGGCTGGGGTGCCGCGGCGGGTTCGGCCAGCGGCGGGAAGCTGTCGCGGCGTACTCTCCAACCCTTGGCCTCACTCTTGGCAAGCTGAATCGGCAGGCGCTGGGCCTGGCCATCGACCCGGGCTTGCACTTCAAGGTCCAGCTCCCGCGCTGGCAGGCTGACGGCAGGCAGAGGGAGCAGCTCGACGTTGCGGGTAGCAAATCGCCGCTGCAGGTAGTCGCGTATCACGTAGGCCAGGGTGTCACGGGAATCGTAGGTCCGGTCCACCCGGCCGTCGCGGTAGCGCAGGCGGTCGGTGAACACCTCCAGGTGGCCGGTGAGCGTCGTGGCGAACTTCGGCGGCAGCACCAGGTGGAAGTCCCCGGCCAGGCGGTTCGGCGCCACCGGCTGGAGGTCCATGTGCAGGGTGTAGCCACGGGGAATGCGCCGTGCCTCCGGTAGCTCCTGCTCTGGCAGCAGCCAGCTGATTTCCACTTCTGGCCTGGGGCCTGCATCCCGGGGCAGGACGTCCAGGCGCAGGGCGCCCTGGGGCTGGCTGCCAAGGCGGATGGTCAGCTCGCGACGGGCGTAGAAGTCCTGCCCTTCACGCAGGCTGAGGATGCCGTCCACCAGTTCGGCCTCCAGCGGTGAAAAGCGCTGGCCGTTGAGTTCACCCTTCAGGCGGATATCCAGCTCGGACCTGGCCTGATCGTCCTGGCCCAGCCAGCGCAGGCTGAGAATCGCCTGGAGACGCTCCGGGTCCTGGGCGGCGAGCATGGTCAGCCCCACCACCAGCGGAATGAAGCCCATGGCCCCAAGGACCACGGCCTTGCGTGCGTTGCGCCAGTGGTAGAGCACGTAGGCCAGGGTGACCGGCGGCAACAGGCTGCCGAAGCCCCAGAGCAGGCTGGTGCCGAACGCCAGCATGACCAGCCAGACGAGTCCGCTGACGATCAGCAACAGGCCGCCAAGAATCAGTAACGCAACCATCGGGCTTTCCTTGTGAAGGACCGGACGCGCCTGGCGCGCCTCAGGATTCGTCGACCTTGAAGTGAGCGCGCGCTGTGGCGATGGGTTCGGTCTGGGTAGTCTGCCAGGCGGTGATGGCGACGTTGGCGACGCGGCGCCCTTGTCGCCAGACCTGGCACTGGACGTAGGTGTCACGATAGTGCCCGGCGCGCAGGTAATCTATCGAGAAGTCGATGATTTTGGGCATATGTGGCGTGCCCATGAACATCAGCAGGTGGAGCATGGCCGCGTGCTCCATGAAACCGGCAATCACACCGCCATGGATGGCCGGCAGGGTCGGATTGCCGATGTTGTCCTTGTTCGCCGGCAGACGGAACACCATGTCGTCCCCGAGGCGCAGGCATTCCATGCCGATCAGCTTGGCGTAGGGAATCAGGCACACCAGCGAGTCGTAGTCATTCTTCTCCTGGGCTTCGCGCACCAGGGCGTTGAAGTCGAGGCTCATGCCGCACCTCCCTGCTTCAGCTGGCCCGGCTTGCCCATGCGCATGAATGCACCGACCACATGGGCGATGGGTTGGGCGGGATCATCCTGATAGGCGTAGCCACGGGTGAAAATGACGTTGGGCGTCACCCGGTAGCATTCGGCGAAACCGAAGACGTCCTTGTGGGGCTCGGCCGGATGCATGTAATCGATGCGCAGGTCCAGGGTCGGGCAGATCTCGAATTCCGGCAGCACGCAGACGGTGGAGATGCCGCAGGTGGTATCCATCAGGGTGGTAATGGCGCCGCCGTGGATCACGCCGGTTTCCGGATTGCCGATGATCTGGCTGCTGTAGGGCAGACGCAGGGTCAGGCCCTGGGGAGTGGCGTCATGCACGCTGAGGCCGAGCACCTGGCAATGACGCAACGCAGCGAGAAAGCGCTGCGCCCGTTGGATAAGGGAATTGTCCGACATGACTGCAACCTTGGCGGAAGATGGGCAAAGAGCTGAATAATACCCTGCGAGCGAGCGGCAATTGTCGACAAGTGTTGGAAGCGGCTTTTTTAAATAGAGGTTGAACTTAGATTCAGTTCACAAACTCCAACGGCTATCTACGAGGAAAGCCACACATGGAGGCTCAAATGAAAAAAACCCTGTCTCTCGCTCTGCTCCTGGCCGCCAGCCTTGGTCTCGCCGCCTGCGACAAGAAGGAAGAGGCTCAGGCACCGGTAGCGCCGGCGACGGAATCCCAGCCGAGCGCTCCGGCCCCGACTCCGGCTCCGGAAACCGCCCCGGCTCCGAGCGCCCCCGAAGCGCCGGCCGCCCCGGACACCGCCCCGTCCGAGGAGCAGAGCCAGTAAGCCTCCGGCAGCAGTAACGACAAGGCCCGCACATTGCGGGCCTTGTCGTTTCCGGGAGTTCAGAGCGCGGGGCTGAGCATCAGCAACAGGCAGCAGACCAGGCTGACGACCCAGACCAGACTGCGCAGGCTGGCCTTGTCGTTCCAGTAGAGGAACAGGTAGAGCACCCGCGACAGGATGAAGACGATTGCCAGCAGGTCGACGAGCAAGCCCTGGCTCTGGGTGACATGGGCCATAAGTACACCTGCCGCGAACAACGGGAATATCTCCAGGGTGTTCTGATGCGCCGCCACCGCCCGCGCGCCGAAGCCGGTCAGCCGCGCCTGCTGCGCACGGGGATTGCGGTTGTCGTATCCGCCCCCCTCCTCGCGCATGGCCTTGGCCACCGGCACCTTGGCCAGGTAGATGAGCAGAGCAGTGAAGAACAGGCACCAGAACGGGATACTCATTCGACTTTCTCCTTGGGCACTTCCAGCGCCTGGGTCGGGGTGTAGACCATTACATCCAGTACATCTGAGTGGAACTCGCGGCGATAGAGCACCAGCACCACCCCGGCGGTGACGAGCATGAAGAACCAGGGGTTGATGAACCAGGCCAGCATGGCCAGACCGAAGTAGTAGCTGCGCAGGCCGAAGTTGAACTGGTTGGCCGCAAGCGAAATCACCCGCGCGGTGCGCTCGGCGAAGGCTTTCCTCTCCTGCTCGCTGACATGCTTCTCGCCGATCATCGGCGCAGACCCCACCAGGATGGCGGCAAAATTGTACTGGCGCATGCACCAGCTGAAGGTGAAGAAGGCGTAGACGAAGACCAGTGCCAGCCCCAGCAGCTTGAGTTCGGAAATGCCGCGGCTGGCGGGTTGCACCAATGGCAGGTCGGCCAGTACCGACACCGCTCGGTCCGTCGAACCGAGGACAGTGAGGATGCCGGCCAGGATGATCAAGGTGCTGGACGCGAAGAAGGAGGCATTGCGCTCCAGATTGCCGATCACGCTGGCGTCGGCGATACGGTTGTCGCGCAGCAACAGGCGACGCATCCAGTCCTCGCGATAGAGGTGCAGGACGGACGCCAGGCAGGCGGTATCCCTGCCCTTCCAGATGGCGTAGCGGGTGTAGCCCACCCAGCAGATGATGAACCAGAAGATAGCCACCAGGTGGGGCCAGTTGCGCAGAATGATCGACATGCGAATTCCTTGTAAGAACGCAGCCGATTATAGCGGCTTGAGAGCACGCCCCTGTAGGGCGCATAGGGTCTCGAAGAGCACGGCGCGCTTCCCCTTGGCGCCGTTCAAGTGTCCAGTCCTGAAACAGGGTTACAGCTTTCTGTTCCGTAGCCTGGATGAAATCCGGGGAAAGTCCCACCGCCACTCCCGGATTTCACCCAGGCCACGATTTGCCTGTGGGCGATTTCAATCGCAAATGAATTCGCCCCCACCGTGGGCGCGAGCATTCCGTAGGGTGGGTCACGCTTCACCGACCCACCATCGGCGCAGAACCGGGCTGCGGTGGTGAATGTGAAAAGCGCCATCCACCCTACGCACTATTTGACATGGAATCGCCCACGGGACAAAGCCATGAAAAAGGCCGCCCGAAGGCGTAATGCTGTTCATTCAAGAAAAAACGCCGCGACTCCTATTGGGGCGCGGCGTTTTTCTTGATCTGCTTTCCAGCCTTCGAGGACCGATTTCGGCTATTTGCTCCCTCATGTGAGCTCAATGGCCCATGAAAAACCCGATGCCAGTTGAATGGCATCAGGTATTCGGAGCATCCCACCAGGCCTCAAATGCTTATGTGAACTGCATTACGCCATCAGGCGGCCTTTCCTGAACCCGGACGCGATCAGGCCGAAGTTGCGGCCCTGCCCGCCATGAGACGGTCGGCCAGTGCCGAGACCACCAGCACTACCAGCACCGGTAGCAGCCAGCCCAGGCTCTGGTGAGCCAATGGCATCTGGCCGAACAACGTCGGCACCAGGTCCTTGAAACCGGCAGCGACGATACCGTCGGCCAGGCCGAACACCAGGGCCACCGCCATGGTGGGAATGAACACAAGACGCGGATCAACCCAGAGCTTGTCCAGCAGGCTGAGCGCGACCAGGACGATGGCCAGCGGGTAAAGACCGACCAGCACCGGCACCGAAAGGCTGATCAGTTGGGTCAGGCCCTGGTTGGCCACCAGCAGGCTGAAGAGGCCGAACGCGATGACCACGCTGCGATAGGAGACCGGCAGCAGCTTGCTGAAGAACTCGCCGCAGGCGGTGATCAGACCGACCGCGGTGGTCAGGCATGCCAGGGTGATGACCACGGCGAGCAGAAGGCTGCCGGCGGTACCGAAGGTGTGCTGCACATAGGCGGTGAGAATCTGCACGCCGTTCTGCGCTTCGCCGGCAATGCCCTGGCTGGTGGCGCCGAGATAGAACAGCGCGAGGTAGACCAGGGACAGGCCAACGGCGGCAATGGTGCCTGCGATCATCGAGTAGCGGGTCACCGAGGCGTCGTCGGTCACGCCATGATCGCGAATCGCGGTGGCGATCACGATGCCGAAGACCAGCGCACCCAGCGTATCCATGGTGAGGTAACCCTGAAGGAAACCTTCCACCAGGGGCGCAGCCTGGTATTCGGTCGACGCATTGCCGATCTCGCCGGCAGGCGCCAGCAGCGCTGCGCCCCCCAGCACCAGCAGGGCCGCGATAAGTACGGGGGTGATGAACTTGCCAATGCTGTCCACCAGCTTGCCCGGGTTCAGGGCGAGGAACAGCACCGCCGCAAAATAGGCCGCACTGTAAAGGAACAGTGCCATGCCGCTTTCACCGGAAAAGGGCGCAACCCCCATTTCGAACGACACCACGGCGGTACGCGGAGTGGCGAACAGCGGGCCGATGGCCAGGTAAACCGCAACCGCCAGCAGCGCGCCGGCGCGCTTGCCGATAGGCGCGGTAAGACGATCCATGCCACCGCCGACTCGGGCCAGGGCGACCACCGTGAGTAACGGCAGGCCGACACCGGTCAGCAGGAAGCCCAGCGCGGCGCGCCAGACGTTATCGCCCGCAGCCAGGCCGGCGCTGGGCGGAAAGATGATATTGCCAGCGCCGAGGAACAGCGCAAAGGTCATAAAGCCAAGGGCCAGGAGGTCCGAGCTTTTCAATCGAGTCATGAGGGGAGATACCACAGGCAGAATTTCATTGTTCCGAAGGGTTTCCCTTTGAGGTCGGGGGAAACGTCATCCATCCGTTTGGGATTGATCTCAAGTGCCCGACCTTCGCCCTTGTGGGGCATGGTGAGCGGCATGGTTGCTACCCTGCCGATTTTACCGGGGGAAGCGTCCGACGTGGATCAGGTTGTCGGCGTAGCAACCGTTTCTGTCGCTTGGCCGACAGGCGGTTGCACTTTCAGGCAAGAGAGTTGTACCCAAAACGACAAAGGCCACCCCGAAGGGTGGCCTTTGTCGCAGGAATCAAGTCGCCTTAGGCGTTCTTGACTTCCCAGCCGGTCAGCTCGGCCAGGGCCTTGCCGATGTCGGCCAGCGAACGCACGGTTTTCACACCAGCGTCCTGCAGGGCAGCGAACTTCTCGTCCGCGGTGCCTTTGCCACCGGAGATGATGGCGCCAGCGTGGCCCATGCGCTTGCCGGGCGGTGCGGTTACACCAGCGATGTAGGAAACCACCGGCTTGGTCACGTTGGCCTTGATGTAGGCAGCAGCTTCTTCTTCAGCGGAACCGCCGATCTCGCCGATCATCACGATGGCTTCGGTCGCCGGGTCTTCCTGGAACAGCTTCAGGATGTCGATGAAGTTGGAGCCCGGGATCGGGTCACCACCGATGCCCACGCAGGTGGACTGGCCGAAGCCGGCGTCGGTGGTCTGCTTCACGGCTTCATAGGTCAGGGTGCCGGAACGCGACACGATGCCTACCTTGCCCGGCAGGTGGATGTGACCCGGCATGATGCCGATCTTGCACTCGCCGGGAGTGATCACGCCCGGGCAGTTCGGGCCGATCAGGCGTACGCCCAGCTCGTCGCACTTGACCTTGGCTTCCAGCATGTCAATGGTCGGGATGCCTTCGGTGATGCAGACGATCAGCTTGATGCCGCCGAAGGCAGCTTCCAGGATCGAGTCCTTGCAGAACGGAGCCGGAACGTAGATCACCGAAGCGTCGGCGCCGGTGGCTTCCACAGCTTCCTTGACGGTGTTGAACACCGGCAGGCCCAGGTGGGTGGTGCCGCCCTTGCCGGGGGTCACGCCGCCAACCATCTTGGTGCCGTAGGCGATGGCCTGCTCAGAGTGGAAAGTGCCTTGGCTACCGGTGAAGCCCTGGCAGATGACTTTGGTGTCTTTGTTGATCAGGACGCTCATTACTTGCCCTCCGCGGCCTTGACGACTTGCTGTGCAGCGTCGGTCAGGCTGGTCGCCGCGATGATGTTCAGACCGCTCTCGGCCAGTACCTTGGCGCCGAGGTCAGCGTTGTTGCCTTCCAGACGGACGACCACCGGGATCTTCACGCCAACTTCCTTCACAGCGCCGATGATGCCTTCGGCAATCATGTCGCAGCGAACGATGCCGCCGAAGATGTTCACCAGTACGGCAGCGACGTTGCTGTCGGACAGGATGATCTTGAACGCTTCGGTTACGCGCTCCTTGGTTGCACCGCCGCCAACGTCGAGGAAGTTGGCCGGCTTGCCGCCGTGGAGGTTGACGATGTCCATGGTACCCATGGCCAGGCCGGCACCGTTGACCATGCAGCCGATGTTGCCTTCCAGGGCCACGTAGTTCAGTTCCCACTTCTGCGCATGGGCTTCACGGGCGTCGTCCTGGGACGGGTCGTGCATGGCGCGCAGCTTGGGCTGACGGTACAGGGCGTTGCTGTCGATATTGATCTTGGCGTCCAGGCAGTGCAGGTTGCCGTCGGCCTTGATGACCAGCGGGTTCACTTCCAGCAGGGCCAGGTCGTAGTCCTGGAACAGCTTGGCCAGGTTCACGAAGATGTGGGTGAACTGCTTGATCTGATCACCCTGCAGACCCAGCTGGAAAGCCAGCTCGCGGCCCTGGAAGGGCTGAGCGCCGACCAGCGGGTCGATGGTGGCCTTGAGGATCTTCTCGGGAGTGTCGTGAGCAACTTTCTCGATGTCCACGCCACCTTCGGTGGAAGCCATGAACACGATGCGGCGGCTGGAACGATCTACCACGGCGCCCAGGTACAGTTCCTTGGCGATGTCGGTGCAGGATTCGACCAGGATTTTGCTGACCGGCTGACCGTTGGCGTCAGTCTGATAGGTCACCAGGCGCTTGCCCAGCCAGTTGGCGGCGAAGGCCTTGGCCTCTTCCTTGCTTTTGACCAGCTTCACGCCGCCCGCTTTACCGCGGCCGCCAGCGTGGACCTGGGCTTTCACGACCCATTCGCTACCACCGATTTTTTCGCAGGCTTCTGCGGCTTCTTCCGGGGTGTCTACGGCAAAGCCCTTGGATACGGGCAGGCCGTATTCAGCGAACAGCTGCTTACCCTGATACTCGTGGAGATTCATGCTTGTCTACCGTCTTCGTTTAGGTATTGCGCATTCGACGCTGCATTCGTGGTGCCGCGCCACCTGTGACTGCCCATGAAGGCAGTCCGGCGGGCGTTCCGCGGTGAGCCCCCGCCATCCGGCCAGGACTCACGACGGGCTGCCCGCCGTGGTTCCGGACCCTGCACAGGCCACGCGCGCGATCTGTGCAGGGGGTGTTGCTCAGCGCTTCTTGCGGTTGGCGATGTGGATGGCGTGGCCATTCACAGCGAGGGCCGCTTCGTGCAGCGCTTCGGACAGGGTCGGGTGCGAGAAGACCATCATGCCCAGGTCTTCGGCGCTGGTGCCGAATTCCATGCCGATGGCACCTTGCTGCACCAGTTCGGCGGCGCTCGGGCCGATCACATGGACGCCCAGTACGCGGTCGGTCTTGGCATCGGCGATGACCTTGACGAAACCGGCGGTGTCGTTGGCAGCCATGGCACGGCCGCTGGCAGCGAACGGGAAGGTACCGACGTTGATTTCAACGCCCTCGGCCTTCAGGGCCTGCTCGGTCTTGCCGACCCACGCGATTTCCGGGTGGGTATAGATGACCGAAGGAATGAGGTCGTAGTTCATCTGGGCTTTGTGGCCGGCGATGCGCTCGGCGACCATGATGCCCTCTTCCGACGCCTTGTGGGCCAGCATCGCACCACGTACCACGTCACCGATGGCGTACACGCCAGGAACGCTGGTGGCGCAATAGTCGTCGACGAAGATGAAGCCACGCTCGTCCAGGGTCACGCCGCTATCGGCAGCCAGCAGGTCGGTGGTCACCGGGCGACGGCCCACGGCCACGATCAGCTTGTCGAAGGTCAGCTTCTGCTCGCCCTGGGCGTCGGTGAAGTTGACGGTAACCTGCTTCTTCTTCACTTCGGAGCCGGTCACACGGGCGCCCAGGCGAATGTTCAGGCCCTGCTTGGTCAGGATCTTCAGGGCTTCCTTGGAAACCTGTTCGTCAGCGGCCGGGAGGAACTTGTCCAGAGCTTCGATGACGGTCACTTCGGCACCCAGGCGGGCCCAGACGGAGCCCAGTTCCAGACCGATCACACCGGCACCGATCACGCCCAGCTTCTTCGGCACGGCCTGGAAGTCCAGGGCGCCGGTGGAGTCGACGATCACGTCCTGGTCCACCGGAGCCGGCGGGATGTCTACCGGCTTGGAACCGGAAGCCAGGATCACGTTCTCGGCTTCGACGATCTGTACCTTGCCATCGGAACCGGTCACTTCGACCTGCTTGTTGGCCAGCAGCTTGCCGTGGCCTTCCAGCAGGGTCACGCCGTTGGCCTTGAACAGGGTAGCCACGCCGCCGGTCAGGTTCTTCACGATGGTGTCCTTGCGGCCGACCATGGTGGGAACGTCGATGGAAACGCCCTTGGCATCGATGCCGTGGACTTTGAAGGCCTCGTGGGCCTCATGGTACTTGTAGGAGCTGTCCAGCAGCGCCTTCGACGGAATGCAACCGACGTTCAAGCAGGTGCCGCCCAATGCGGTCTTGCCGTCCTTGCCCTGGTACTTCTCGATGCAGGCGGTCTTCAGGCCGAGCTGAGCAGCCTTGATGGCGGCGACATAGCCACCGGGGCCCGCACCAATCACTACCACGTCGAATTTCTGGGTCATAACTCATTCCTTCTCGTATGAAACCGGACGGCCCCTGCAAGGGGGGCCGCCGTTAAGAGAGACTGCCGATCAGACGTCGAGCAGCAGACGAGCCGGGTCTTCCAGCAGGTCCTTGATGGTCACCAGGAAGCTTACAGCTTCCTTGCCATCGATCAGGCGGTGGTCGTAGGACAGCGCCAGATACATCATCGGCAGGATCACAACCTGGCCATTCACGGCCATCGGGCGCTCCTGGATCTTGTGCATACCGAGGATGGCGGTTTGCGGCGGGTTGACGATCGGGCTGGAGAGCAGCGAACCGAACACGCCACCGTTGGAGATGGTGAAGGTGCCACCGGTCATCTCTTCGATGGTCAGCTTGCCTTCACGGGCCTTCTTGCCGAAGTTGGCGATGCCGCCTTCGATTTCAGCCAGGCTCATGAATTCGGCGTTACGCAGCACCGGTACAACCAAGCCACGGTCGCTGGATACGGCAACGCCGATGTCCTGGTAACCGTGGTAGACGATGTCGTTGCCGTCGATGGAGGCATTGACGCCCGGGAAGCGCTTCAGGGCTTCGGTGGCGGCCTTCACGAAGAAGGACATGAAGCCCAGGCGAACGCCGTTGTGCTTCTTCTCGAACAGGTCCTTGTACTTGGCACGCAGGTCCATGATCGGCTTCATGTTGACTTCGTTGTAGGTAGTCAGCATGGCCATGGTGGACTGGGCTTCGACCAGGCGCTCGGCGACCTTGGCACGCAGGCGGGTCATCGGGACGCGCTTCTCGATGCGATCACCGGCGCCGAAGATCGGAGCCTCGCCAGCCGGGGCAGCCGGCTTGGCAGCGGCCGGGGCGGCAGCCGGGGCGTTCTTCTTGGCCTCAACGGCAGCAACCACGTCTTCCTTGGTCACGCGACCGCCCTTGCCGGTACCAGCGATGCTGTTCGGGTCGATGCCATTCTCTTCGGCCAGCTTGCGGGCTGCCGGAGAGAGGATCGCGTCGTCGGCAGCCGCAGCGGCCGGAGCAGCGGCCTGGGCCGGAGCGGCAGCCGGGGCAGCAGCGGCAGGAGTAGCGGCCGCGGCACCAGCGTTCAGTTTGCCGAGCAGTTCGCCGCTGAGGACGGTGTCGCCCTCGTTCTTGACGATTTCAGCCAGGACGCCGTCGGCTTCCGCCAGGACTTCCATGACCACTTTGTCGGTTTCGATGTCGACAATCAGCTCGTCGCGCTTGACCGCCTCGCCCGGCTTCTTGTGCCAGGTAGCCACGGTGCCGTCGGCAACCGATTCCGGGAAAGTGGGGGCTTTGATCTCGATAGCCATTGTTCAGGGTTCCTATCTAATTCGGTTTCTTCAGCGCGAAGGCGTTAAACAGTAAAGGCGTCTTGCAGCAGTTTTTCCTGCTGCTCAGCGTGCATGGAGGCGTAGCCGCAGGCCGGGGCCGCAGAGCCTTCACGACCGGCGTACTCGAGGAACAGGCCCTTCTTGTGGGCTGCCGCGACGCGACGCATGTGGTGCTGGCTGCAGTACCAGGCGCCCTGGTTCATCGGCTCTTCCTGGCACCAGACGATGTGCTTGAGGTTCTTGTACGGAGCCAGAACCTCGGCCAGATCGTCCTCGGGGAACGGATAGAGCTGTTCAATACGCACGATGGCGATGTCTTCGCGACCTTCGGCACGGCGTTTTTCCAGCAGGTCGTAGTAGACCTTGCCGCTGCACAGGACCATGCGGTCCACCTTCTTCGGATCGATCGCATCGATTTCGCCGATGACGGTCTGGAAGGAGCCTTCGGCCAGATCTTCCAGGGTCGAGATGGCCAGCTTGTGGCGCAGCAGGGATTTCGGAGTCAGGGCCACCAGCGGCTTGCGCAGCGGACGGATCACCTGGCGACGCAGCATGTGGTAGACCTGGGCCGGAGTGGTCGGTACGCAGACCTGGATGTTGTGCTCGGCGCACAGCTGCAGGTAACGCTCCAGACGAGCGGAGGAGTGCTCCGGCCCCTGGCCTTCATAGCCGTGGGGCAGCAGCATGGTCAGGCCGCACAGACGACCCCACTTGTGCTCACCGCTGGTGATGAACTGGTCGATCACCACCTGGGCGCCGTTGGCGAAATCGCCGAACTGGGCCTCCCAGATCACCAGCGCGTTGGGCGTGGTGGTGGAGTAGCCGTATTCGAACGCCAGTACCGCCTCTTCCGACAGGTAGGAGTCATATAGCTCGAACTTCGGCTGGTCGGCGAACAGGTGCTGCAACGGCAGGTAGGTGCTGGCGTCCTTCTGGCTGTGCAGCGCCGCATGGCGGTGCGAGAAGGTACCGCGGCCCACGTCCTGACCGGTGATACGTACCGGGTGGCCTTCGAACAGCAGGGTGGCGTAGGCCATGGTCTCGGCGTAGCCCCAGTTGATCGGCATCGCACCGGCGCCCATCTTCTGGCGGTCTTCGAGGATCTTGGCGACCTGACGCTGAACCACGAAGCCTTCCGGAATTTCCAGCAGCTTGGCGGAGAGTTCCTGCAGGGTCTTCAGATCGAAGCGGGTGTCGTGACGAGCGGTCCAGGCATGGCCCAGGTAGGGGCGCCAGTCGACGAAGAGCTCCTTGTTGGGCTCCTTCACCAGGCTCTTGACCACGTGCTGGCCGTTGTCCAGGGCAGCACGGTAATCGTCTACCTTCGCCTGGATGCTGGCGACGTCGAGCACATTGGCGGCGCTCAGGGCATCGGCGTACTGCTCACGGGTAGTGCGCTGCTTGGCGATCTGCTGGTACATCAGCGGCTGGGTGCCGCTCGGCTCGTCGGCCTCGTTGTGGCCGCGACGGCGGTAGCAGACCAGGTCGATGACCACATCACGCTTGAACTGCATGCGGTAGTCGACGGCCAGCTGGGTGACGAACAGCACGGCTTCCGGATCGTCGCCGTTAACGTGCAGGATCGGCGCCTGGATCATCTTGGCGACGTCGGTGCAGTACTCGGTAGAACGCGAGTCTTCCGGACGGCTGGTGGTGAAACCAACCTGGTTGTTGATCACGATGTGGATGGTGCCGCCCGTCTTGTAGCCACGGGTCTGCGACATCTGGAAGGTTTCCATTACCACGCCCTGACCGGCGAAGGCCGCGTCGCCGTGGATGGAGATCGGCAGAACCTTGTCGCCGGACTTGTCCTGGCGACGGTCCTGGCGGGCGCGCACGGAACCCTCGACCACCGGGGAAACGATTTCCAGGTGGGACGGGTTGAACGCCAGGGCCAGGTGAACTTCGCCGCCGGGGGTCATGACGTTGGAGGAGAAGCCCTGGTGGTACTTCACGTCACCGGAAGACAGGCCTTCGGCCTTCTTGCCTTCGAACTCGTCGAACAGGTCGCGCGGGTTCTTGCCGAAGGTGTTGACCAGGACGTTCAGACGGCCGCGGTGGGCCATGCCGATGACAATTTCCTTCAGGCCGTAGGAGCCGGAGCGCTGGATGATCTCGTCCAGCAGCGGAATCAGACTCTCGCCACCTTCAAGGCCGAAACGCTTGGTGCCCGGGTATTTGGTGCCCAGGTACTTTTCCAGGCCTTCGGCAGCGGTCAGGCGCTCCAGCAGGTGGCTCTGGACTTCCGGCGAGAACGCAGGACGGCCACGCACGCTTTCCAGGCGCTGCTGGAACCACTTGCGCTGCTCGGAATCGACGATGTGGGTGAACTCGGCACCGATGGTGCGGCAATACGTCTCGTTGAGGGTCTGCTGAATCTCGCGCAGAGTAGCCTCTTCTTTGCCGATATAAAGCTCACCAGTGCGAAAGGTGGTATCGAGGTCGGCGTCGGTCAGCCCGTAGTGGCGGATCGACAGGTCAGCCGGAGCCGGACGCTGCCACAGACCAAGCGGGTCGAGCTTGGAAGCCTGGTGGCCGCGCATGCGGAATGCCTGGATCAGACGCAGGACTTCAACCTGCTTCTTCTCGTGCTCGGAGCTCACTGCACCAGCGGACACCGGTTGGGCGCGACGCTGATTCTTGGCGAGCAGGACGAAATGATCCCGGATGGTGGAGTGCGAAACGTCGGTAGCAAGATTGCCGTCGGTCGGCAGCTTCTGGAAGTAGGTGCGCCACTCTTCGGGCACAGCGTTGGGATCGTGCAGGTAGAGCTCATAGAGCTCTTCCACATATGCAGCGTTACCACCGGATAGGTGGGCACTGTTCCACATGCGCTGCATTTCGCTTTCTTGCATGCTTTGTCACCCTCGATAAGGGGACACCATCGGCATGGACACCACTAGGGCTAAGAAGTCCTGGCACAGCGACTCCAGTAAAGCCACCAAGGATCCCGCAGATAGTCCGGGCACCAGCCCGGTCGCCCCTGCTGGTCATCTATATATTTTTCAAATAAGGGACACGGCTTTGTGAGCTGCGTTCCTGGTTTTACTGCGGTACCGACCAGGCCGGTACCGCAGGTGTTACGGGTACTGCAATCGAATCAGGTACCGCTTTGCAGCAGCATGTTACGTACGTGGCCGATCGCCTTGGTCGGGTTCAGACCCTTGGGGCAGACGTTCACGCAGTTCATGATGCCGCGGCAGCGGAACACGCTGAACGGGTCATCCAGCGCAGCCAGTCGCTCTTCGGTCTTGTTGTCACGGCTATCGGCCAGGAAGCGATAGGCCTGCAGCAGTGCAGCGGGACCGAGGAACTTGTCCGGGTTCCACCAGAAGGACGGGCAGGAAGTCGAGCAGCAAGCGCACAGGATGCACTCGTACAGACCGTCCAGCTTTTCGCGATCTTCCGGGGACTGCAGACGCTCGATGGCCGGAGCCGGAGTATCGTTCTGCAGGAAGGGCTTCACCTTCTCGTACTGCTTGTAGAAGATGCTCATATCGACGACCAGGTCACGAATGACCGGCAAACCCGGCAGCGGACGAATCACCAGCTTGCCGCCCTTCAGGCCGGCGGCCGACAGCGGAGTGATGCACGCCAGGCCGTTCTTGCCGTTGATGTTCATGCCGTCGGAACCGCAGACACCTTCACGGCAGGAGCGACGGTAGGAGAAACCTTCGTCCTGTTCCTTGATCAGGGCCAGTACGTCGAGGACCATCACGTCCTTGCCGTCGGTATCGATCTGGAAGTCCTGCATGGTCGGAGCGCTGTCGCTCTCCGGGTTATAGCGATAGACGCTGACAGTAAGAGTCTTGGACATCTCGGCCACCCTTAATAAGTACGTACTTTGGGTTCGAACGCCGGAACAGTCTTCGGCGCGAAGTTGACGGCGCGCTTGGAAACGCGCTTCTCACCCGGGAAGTACAGGGTGTGGCACAGCCAGTTCTCGTCGTCGCGGTCTTCGAAGTCTTCGCGGGCGTGAGCGCCACGGGACTCTTTGCGCACTTCGGCGGCGATGGCGGTAGCTTCAGCGACTTCCAGCAGGTTCTGCAGCTCCAGCGCTTCGATACGCGCGGTGTTGAAGGCCTGGGACTTGTCGTTGATCTTGACGTTGGCGATACGGTCACGCAGCTCGGCCAGCTGGGCGATACCCTTCTGCATGTATTCGCCGGTACGGAATACACCGAAGTAGTTCTGCATGCACTGCTGCAGCTCGCGCTTCAGCGGAGCGACTTCTTCGCCGCTGGTGCGCTCGTTGACGCCGGCCAGACGCTTGAGGGACTGCTCGATGTCGGTCTCGCTGGCGCCGCGCGCCTCGATACCTTCCTTGAGCGCCTTCTCCAGGTGCAGGCCAGCGGCACGGCCGAATACCACCAGGTCGAGCAGCGAGTTGCCGCCCAGGCGGTTGGCGCCGTGAACCGATACGCAAGCCACTTCGCCCACGGCGAACAGACCTTCGATGATGGTGTCGTTGCCGTTGGCGTCCTGGGTGATGGCCTGGCCATGAATGTTGGTGGCAACGCCACCCATCATGTAGTGGCAGGTCGGGATAACCGGGATCGGAGCAACGACCGGATCGACGTGCGCGAAGGTCTTGGACAGCTCGCAGATGCCGGGCAGGCGGCTGTGCAGGACTTCCTCGCCGAGGTGGTCGAGCTTCAGCAGTACGTGGTCCTTGTTCGGGCCCACGCCGTTGCCGGCGATCACTTCCTTGACCATGGAACGGGCGACAACGTCGCGACCGGCCAGGTCCTTGGCGTTCGGAGCGTAACGCTCCATGAAGCGCTCGCCATGGGCGTTGATCAGGTAACCACCTTCACCACGGCAGCCTTCGGTAACCAGTACACCAGCGCCGGCGATGCCGGTCGGGTGGAACTGCCACATTTCGATGTCCTGCACCGGCACGCCAGCACGCAGGGCCATGCCCACCCCGTCGCCGGTGTTGATCAGAGCGTTGGTGGTAGAGGCGTAGATACGGCCAGCACCGCCAGTGGCCAGAACCACGGCCTTGGAACGGATGTATACGGTTTCGCCGGTCTCGATGCAGATGGCGATGATGCCGACCACGGCGCCGTCCTGGTTCTTCACCAGATCAACGGCGTACCACTCGTTGAGGAACGAGGTGCCGTTCTTCAGGTTGGCCTGGTACAGGGTGTGCAGCAGTGCGTGACCGGTACGGTCGGCAGCGGCGCAGGTACGGGCAGCCTGGCCACCCTTGCCGAAGTCCTTGGACTGGCCACCGAACGGACGCTGGTAGATACGGCCCTGCTCGGTACGGGAGAACGGCAGGCCCATGTGTTCCAGTTCGAACACGGCTTCCGGACCTACGGAGCACATGTATTCGATGGCGTCCTGGTCACCGATGTAGTCGGAGCCCTTGACGGTGTCGTACATGTGCCAGCGCCAATCGTCGTTCGGGTCGGCCGAAGCGATGGCGCAGGTGATGCCGCCCTGGGCGGATACGGTGTGGGAACGGGTCGGGAAGACCTTGGTCACCACAGCGGTCTTGTGGCCACCCTGGGCCAGTTGCAGTGCAGCGCGCATGCCGGCGCCGCCGCCACCTACGATGATGGCGTCAAAAGAAAGAGTACGAATGCTAGCCATGGATCACACACCCCAGAGAATCTGCACGCCCCAGACGAAGAACGCGAACATTGCCATGCCGCATACCGCCTGGAACAGGAAACGCACGACAGTCGCCGCCTTGCCCAGCGCCATGGGCGTCAGGTAGTCGGTGGAGATGGTCCACATGCCGACCCAGGCGTGGACGCTCAGGGCGACCAGGGCCAGCAGGCTGAAGATGCGCATCACGGTGTGGGAGAACAGACCATGCCAGTCGGCATAGGTCAGACCCGGATTGAACAGCAGGTAGCCCAGCAGGAAGAGGAAATAAGCCGCGAGAACGACCGCAGAAACGCGCTGGGCCATCCAGTCATAAAGGCCCGAACGCGAGAAGTTCGTGACGTTGGTTACCATACCCACACCCCCAGCAGCACGATCAGCACCGCAGAAACTACGATGACGATTTTCGAGCCCAGCTTACCGCCCTCGAGCGTTTCGCCGACGCCCGCATCCATTACCAGGTGGCGCACACCGGCGACCAGGTGGTAAAGCAGTGCGGACAGGAGGCCCCAAATCACCAGCTTGGCCAGCGGACTGGTCAGACACGCTTTAACCTGCTCGAAGCCTTCCTCGGAGCTCAGCGACTTGTCGAGCGCGAACAGCAGCACGGCAATGCCGAAGAAGAGGATGACGCCGGAGATACGATGCAGGATGGACGTGTAAGCAGTGATGGGGAGTTTGATGGTCCTGAGATCTAGGTTTACAGGTCGTTGGCTATTCACGGCTTTTTTTCACACTGAGGCCCCAAACAAACAGGGCAAGTTGTCGGGAAGTGCACTGATCAGGTACCCCTCACCAAAGGGAGTGCCGACCTCCAGAATATGGGCCCAGGGCCCCTGGCGATCGGGCGCTGAGTATAGACAGTTAGCTGACTAATGACAATGCGAACGCCTGCCCCCAAAAGCGGATTGCGCCGCCCATATAAAAGGCGTAAATAGCGCCTCTTTTTTCGCCGAAAAACCCACGCAAACCCCACTGCCACATGGGTTTCTTCAAATTGACATTCGAATTTATAGCTCTATAGTGTCCCGGGCCCTGCGTGGGGGGCTGTCTGATGATTTCAAGCATAACTAGGAGGCCGCTATGGCTGACAAAAAAGCGCAGTTGATCATCGAGGGCGCAGCCCCCGTAGAGCTGCCCGTTCTGTCCGGAACCATGGGACCCGATGTAGTCGATGTGCGGGGCCTGACCTCCACGGGCTGCTTCACCTTTGATCCTGGCTTTATGTCGACCGCCTCTTGCGAGTCGAAGATCACCTACATCGACGGCGACAAGGGCGTATTGCTGCACCGTGGCTATCCGATCGAGCAGCTGGCAGAGAAGTCCGACTACCTGGAAACCTGCTACCTGCTGCTGAACGGCGAACTGCCGAACGCAGAAGAGAAGGCCAAGTTCGTTGGCACCATCAAGAACCACACCATGGTTCACGAGCAGCTGAAGAGCTTCTTCAACGGCTTCCGCCGCGACGCCCACCCGATGGCGATCATGTGCGGCGTGGTGGGTGCCCTCTCCGCCTTCTACCACGACTCCCTGGACATCAATAACCCGCAGCACCGCGAAGTTTCGGCGATGCGCCTGGTCGCAAAGATGCCGACCATCGCGGCAATGGCCTACAAGTACTCCATGGGCCAGCCCATGATGTACCCGCGTAACGACCTGAACTACGCGGAAAACTTCCTGCACATGATGTTCAACACCCCGGCCGAGATCAAACCGATCAGCCCGGTGCTGGCCAAGGCCATGGACCGCATCTTCATCCTGCATGCGGACCACGAGCAGAACGCTTCTACTTCCACCGTTCGTCTGGCTGGCTCCTCCGGCGCCAACCCCTTCGCCTGTATAGCTGCCGGCATCGCAGCCCTCTGGGGCCCCGCACATGGCGGCGCCAACGAAGCGGTGCTGACCATGCTGGACGAAATCGGCGACGTATCGAACATCGAGAAGTTCGTGGCCAAGGCCAAGGACAAGAACGATCCGTTCAAGCTGATGGGCTTCGGCCACCGCGTCTACAAGAACTTCGACCCGCGCGCCAAGGTCATGAAGCAGACCTGCGACGAGGTTCTGGCCGAGCTGGGCATCAACGACCCGCAACTCGAACTGGCCATGAAGCTGGAAGAGATCGCGCGCAACGATCCTTACTTCAAGGAGCGCAACCTCTATCCGAACGTGGACTTCTACTCGGGCATCATCCTGAAGGCCATCGGCATTCCGACCAGCATGTTCACCGTGATCTTCGCCCTGGCACGTACCGTGGGCTGGATCTCGCACTGGAAGGAAATGCTCTCCGGCCCGTACAAGATCGGCCGTCCGCGCCAGCTGTACACCGGTCACGAGAAGCGCGACTTCGTCTCGCTGGAAGACCGCAAGTAAGGCTTTGCGCCAATAAAAAAGGCTGCCGAACGGCAGCCTTTTTTATTTCAACTCCGTCTAGCCGTTCAGCGTTTTTCCGCCCGCTGGCGCATCGCCTTCAGGGTATTGAAAGGCGCATCGACCACAAAACTGTTCGCCAGCCAGGAGGGCACGCTTCCGCCCGGTTCGGTGTGCACCTGATAGGTCACTTCCACCTCGCCCGCTCCTTTGGGCACCAGCTTCCAGAAGCCTTGCACTTCGGTCACCCGCACGAAACCATCGGCTTCCGGCAGGTAATCGGGCACAGCCTCCAGAACGCGCGTCACGCTGCCATCGGCACCGACCTCGGAGGTGACGTGCAACACCGAGTCACGCGGAGTGACCGGCCAGGGCGTATTGAAGCGGGTGTAGGTCCAGCTATGCGCTCCTTCGCTCTTGAGCAGCTTCTGTTCCTTGCACTCGTGGATCCACGCGCAGGAGTCGACAACGTCTTCCTGCAGGGCACGCAGGGTGGCCATGTCGGCCTTCATTGTGACGACGCCGCGATAGGCCTTGTACCTGGATCCGGGCACCTCACTCAGGAACACCTTGATGCCATCCTCGTCCTTGGCCAGCTTCCAGTCCTCGGCCTGAACGGCGGTAGCCGCCATCAGCCCCAGGGCACAGAGCGCCGCAACCTTGATTCTCATGATCTCTCCTTGTGCAGGCGATACCGGCGCTGTGCCGGTAGCCTTGTCAGGCGGCAGTAGTTGCCTGTTCCAGCCAGCCGATCAGACGAATGGCCTCTTCGCGGCTATCTCCGCAGACCTCGGGGTCCGCATCGAATTCGCCACAGACCGATGGTCGGCGCGGGTCGCCGAACAGTTGGCAGAGGTTCTCTACAGACAAGTGCAGGCAGCGCACGCCCGCAGGCTTGCCCCCAGGCATGCCGGGCAGCGGGGAACTGATGGATGGTGCTATGCAGCAGGCGCCACAGCCTGGGCGGCATTGCATGGCGAAAAACCTCGAACGACAGGAATGACGAGACGAGGCGCCATTTTACTTGGGCGAAGCCGGCGTTGACACGGCCTCGGGCACCGAAGATTGCCGGGCACGCAGCTCATCGAGGCTGTCACCCTTGTAGATGTGCGCCTTGAGGCGCCCCTCATGCACTTCCAGTCCGACACGTTGAGGATCGCGCAGATCGAACAACTGATAGGCAACGGACTGGCTCTGAAAGGCCCGCAGGCGCGAAGTCACGAAAAAGGCCTGGGTAGCCGAGGTGTTCCAGCCTCCCTCCTCCGCCGCCGCTCGGCTGCCGGCCGCCGCCACCGCCAGGCGCCGACCCGACATGTCATGGACTCCGGACACCTCGCCAAAACCGAAGATCCGCTCCCCCGCCTCACGACGCCAGCTCAGGTAGATTCGATTCAGCGCCGGATCGCCCAGCGTCACCCCGAGCACTACGCCGCGTTCGCCATCGTCCTCCAGGGTCAGTACATAGCTGCTCAGGCTGCCATCGGCACAACGCAACTGCCCCTTCAGCAGGAGCCTGCGCCCCAGGCGTTCAAAGGATTCCAGGCTCTGCTCGCGGCAGAGCCGGTCACGCCGATCATGCAATTCCCGCCCGGAGTCGAGCAGACCACGCCCCGCCTGCCCCGTGCCAGCCGCCAGAAAACCATCCTCGACAGCCCAGAGCACCTTTTCCGGTCGCCCCTGCGGATGGACGACGAAGCCCCGACCGTTCCACGACAGCAGATAGCGGCCGAAGTCGAAATCCCGCGCCACCTTGAACGCCGGCGGCAGATGCAGCGTCGCGATCACCAGCTCCTTGCGCCAGGCCTCGATGCCGCGAAGCGCTGCAATCGCCACCCCGAGCAGCACGATGGCCACGAACCCCAACCCACGCCAGAAAGCCATGGCTCACCCCTTTCCTTGCGAATCAGCCCCCATTAGGCTTGCGCAATTCCCCCCACACTCAGAGCCCCCGATCATGCCTGTATGGATGCAGACCGCCGCCCTGCTCATGCTGTCCAACGTATTCATGACTTTCGCCTGGTATGGGCACCTCAAGACGCTCAACACCAAGCCCTGGGTGATTGCAGCGCTGATCAGCTGGGGCATCGCCCTGTTCGAATACCTGATCATGGTGCCGGCCAACCGCATCGGCTACAGCGAACTCTCGGTCGGCCAACTGAAGATCATGCAGGAAGTGGTCACCCTGGCCATCTTCGTTCCGTTCAGCGTGTTCTACATGCAGCAGCCACTGAAGCTGGACTATCTGTGGGCGGGGATGTGTCTGCTGGGCGCGGTCTACTTCATTTTCCGCAACTAGGCGACCTGATCGTCGACCAGGCGTTGTTGGAAAGCGGCTCGAAATGCTCATTGACAGTCGTCAACTTCGCTTTCTCACCGCTTTCCGCCTGGCCTGGTCTTAGCTCAGGACGCCTGCCTCACTCGCTACGCCGGCTTTTTCAGTCGAGCGATCAGGCTGGAGGTGTCCCAACGCCCGCCCCCCATGGCCTGGACCTCGGCATAGAACTGGTCCACTAGCGCAGTGACGGGCAGTTGCGCACCGTTGCGCGCCGCTTCGTCCAGCACGATGCCAAGGTCCTTGCGCATCCAGTCCACGGCGAAACCGAAATCGAACTTGCCGTCCAGCATGGTCTGGTGACGATGCTCCAGCTGCCATGACTGGGCAGCCCCCTTGCTGATCACCTCCATGGCGCCCTGGGCATCAAGTCCGGCGCACTGGGCGAAATGCAGCGCCTCGGCCAACCCCTGCAGCAGGCCGCCAACGCAGATCTGGTTGACCATCTTGGTGAGCTGGCCGCTCCCTACCGGCCCCATGAGGCGGATCATCTTGGCGTAGCTGTCAATCACCGGGGCGGCGCGATCGTAGAAGGCCTGCTCGCCCCCCATCATCACCGACAGCATGCCCGCCTCGGCCCCGGCCTGGCCGCCGGATACCGGAGCGTCGAGGAAACCCAGCTCACGTTCGGCGGCCAGGGTGGCCATCTCCCGCGCCACATCCGCCGAAGCCGTGGTGTGATCCACCAGGATCGAACCGGGAGCCATTCCCGCCAGAGCGCCGTCCGCCCCAAGCAGCACAGCACGCAAATCATCGTCGTTACCGACGCAGACCATCACGAATTCCGCCCCTTCGGCCGCCTCGCGCGGCGTGTCGAAGGCATCGCCGCCGAACTCGTCGCACCACAGCGCGGCCCGCTCCGGCGTACGGTTGTAGACCCGAACCGAGTGACCTTCGCAAGCCAGGTGCCCGGCCATGTTGAAGCCCATTACCCCCAGACCGATGAACGCTACTTCAGCCATTGTTGTTCTCCTTCGTCGACCTGCGGAAAAGCCTAACACGCAGTTTGCCGCCCCGCGAAAGCGCCACCATACTCGCTTCGGGCAGAACTCATACGCCCCATGCCAAGGAGAACCCCATGCCGCACTGGCTGGTCATCGATCTGGAAGCCACCACCGAAGAAGGCGGCTGGCCCCTGGAAGAAATGGAAATCATCGAGATCGGTGCGACCCTCGTTTGCGCGGACGGTCATGAGGTGGACCATTTCCAGCGTTTCGTGCGCCCCGCACGCCGCCCGTGCCTGACCGGCTTCTGCCGCCAGCTCACGCATATCAGCCAATCCGACGTGGACGGCGCCGCGAGTCTGCCTCAGGTTTGGCAAGCCTTCGAGCGCTGGCTCAGCCACCACAGCCCACGCCTGGCGGGATGGGCGAGCTGGGGCGACTACGACCGCCGCCAGCTGGAACAGGAGTGGCACCTGCACGGACTGGACAGCCTGCTGGCCGCCGTACCGCACCTGAATCTCAAGCAGCGCTTCGCCGAAGTGCGCCAGCTCAAGCGCGCCGTGGGTCTGCACACCGCCCTGCAACTGGCGGGACTGCACTTCCAGGGGCAGCAACACCGCGCCCTCGAGGACGCCCGCAACACCGCGCGCCTGCTGCCTCTGGTGCTGCCCGCCTGAACGCTCGAACCTAGTGACGGCATAACCCGCCTTGGGCATACTGTCGGGCCCTTTCAGACCCCCTCCAGGAGCCCAGCATGTTCAAGGTCAACGAATACTTCGACGGCACCGTCAAATCCATCGCCTTCGGCATGACCGAAGGCCCGGCCACCATCGGCGTGATGGCTGCTGGCGAGTACGAGTTCGGCACCAGCCAGCTGGAAGTGATGCACGTCATCGCCGGCGCTCTGACCGTGAAACTGCCGGGCAGCGACACCTGGGAAACCTTCGCCGCCGGCAGCAAGTTCACCGTTCCGGCCAACAGCAAGTTCCAGCTGAAAGTCGCCCAGGACACCGCCTATCTCTGCGAATACCGCTAAGCGCCCAGCTCGGGCCCGACGCGCATCGGCGAGACAGCCCGAGCGGCAGCCTTGCCGATTCGAGAGAAGAAAAAACCGGCCATCGGCCGGTTTTTTTCATGGGCGAAGCGAGCCTCAGATCAGGTTCGGCTCCATCTCCAGCTCCACCCCGAACTTCGTTGCGATATCCGCCTGAATGCGGCAGGCCAGCTCATGGAGCTGGTTCCCGGTGGCCGAGCCATAGTTCACCAGCACCAGCGCCTGCAGGCAGTGCACGCCGGCGTCGCCTTCACGGAAGCCCTTCCAGCCGGCGCGCTCGATCAGCCAGCCGGCGGCCAGCTTCACCTGCCCGTCCGCCTGGGGATAGGCGACCAGATCGGAATGTTCGCCAAGCAGGCGCTGGGCGAGGTCGGCGTTGACCAGCGGGTTCTTGAAGAAACTGCCGGCGTTGCCCAGTTCGGCGGGGTCAGGCAGCTTCTCGCTACGAATGGCACAAATGACCCGGCTGACATCACTGGCAGTCGGCGCGTCGATTCCCTCGGCCTGCAGGCGCTGTCGTACCGGGCCATAGTCCAGATGCAGCTGCGCAGCGCGGCTCAGGTTGAAACGCACCCGCAGGATCAGCCAACGGCCGGCCTCGCGCTTGAACAGGCTGTCGCGGTAAGCGAACTGGCAATCCTCCAGGCCAAAATCACGCAACTCGCCGGTTTCCCGGTCCAGCGCGGTCAGCCCGGCGAACACATCCTTCAGCTCGACGCCATAGGCCCCGATGTTCTGCATGGGGGCAGCGCCCACGGTGCCGGGAATCAGGCTGAGGTTCTCCAGGCCGCCCAGGCCATGCTCCAGGGTCCAGAGCACCAGCGGATGCCAGGGCTCACCGGCTTCGGCTTCCAGCAGCACCTTCACGCCATCGTCGGCCAGGATGCGAATGCCACGGCTGGCCATGCGCAGCACCAGCGCCTCCACATCGCGGGTCAGCAGCAGGTTGCTGCCACCGCCGATCACCAGCAGCGGAAGGCCGAGCTGCGCCGCCAGAGCAATGCCCTCACGCACCTCGGCATCGTCACGGGCCTCGCCGAACAGGCGCGCCTTCACGTCCACGCCGAAGGTGTTGTAGGGCTTGAGGGACAGGTTTTCGTGCAGGACCAGACTCACAGGCGCCCCTTGATTTCCAGGATCAGCGCATCGCAAGCCTGCTCCACCAGGTCGAGTACCTGCTCGAAGCCTTCCTCGCCGCCGTAGTACGGGTCCGGCACCTCATCCAGCGCCAGTTGGTAGCGGCGCAGGAACAGGTCGAGCTCGGCCGACGAACCGCCGGGACGCAGCCGGCGCAGGTTGGACAGGTTGCTCTCGTCCATCGCCAGGATCAGGTCGAAACGAGCGAAGTCTTCTGCAGCCACCTGCCGTGCGCGCAGCTGCGAAAGGTCATAGCCGCGACGCTGGGCCGCCACGCGGGTACGGGCATCCGGTGCCTTGCCCACGTGCCAGTCGCCGGTGCCGGCGGAGTCCACCTGCACCTGCCCGACCAGCCCGGCCTCATGCAGTTTGTGCCTGAGCACACCTTCTGCGGTGGGCGAACGGCAGATATTGCCGAGACAAACGAACAGGACGCGCATCAGGCCCCCAGCAGGCGCCGGACGCGCTCGAGGTCTTCCTGGGTATCGACGCCAGCGGGTGGCGCTTCCAGGGCGTCGGCCACGTGGATGCGCACGCCGTGCCAGAGCGCACGCAGCTGCTCCAGGCATTCGGTGTTTTCCAGCCAGCACGGCCCCCAGGCGACGAAGTCGTGGAGGAAGCCCGCGCGGTAAGCGTAGATACCGATATGTCGGCGATAAGGTACGTCCGCCGGCAGCTGGTCACGGTTGGCCGCAAAGGCATCGCGGGCCCAGGGCAACGGCGCACGGCTGAAGGTCAGCGCCAGGCCATCGAGGTCGGCGACCACCTTCACCACGTTGGGATTGAACAGCGCCTGCACATCCCCGATCGGCTCGGCCAGGGTGGCGATGCCGGCCTCCGGGTGAGCGGCGAGGTTGGCGGCCACCTGATCGATGATGGCCGGCGGGATCAGCGGTTCGTCACCCTGCACGTTGACCACGATGGCGTCGCTGGCAAGGCCAAGCTGGTTGGCCACTTCGGCCAGGCGATCGGTGCCGGAATTGTGGTCCGCGCGAGTCAGCAGCACCTCGGCGCCAAATGCAGCGCAGGCTTCGACGATGCGCGCATCGTCGGTGGCCACCACCACACGCTGGGCGGCACTGCGCCGTGCCTGCTCCCACACGTGCTGGACCATCGGCTTGCCGGCGATGTCCTGCAGCGGTTTGCCGGGCAGGCGGGTCGAGGCGTAGCGGGCAGGAATGACGACAGCGAAAGCCTGGGTCATTTGTCCAGCCGCTCGTCGACATTCAGGGTGCGGGCTTCCCCTTCCAGCATCACCGGGATGCCATCACGCACCGGAAAGGCCAGGGCATCGGCCTTGCAAATGAGCTCGCTCTTGTCGTCGGCCAGCTTCAGCGGGCCCTTGCACAGGGGGCAGGCGAGGATATCGAGAAGTTTCGGGTCCATGAGTGAGTCCTTGAGACGGCAGCCCAAGGGCTACCCGGATTGGAAATGGTTCGGCAGCAGGCGGGCCAGCTGTCCGTCGAACCAGGCGACGAAGGCTGGGGACGGATCGGCATCGACCGCCAGGTACCACCAGTCGGCAGCGGCGAAAGCCCGGCACTTCACCGCATCCTTCTCGGTCATCAGCAGCGGTAGCGGCGGCGTGAAATCCAGGGCTTCCGGGCTATGGACCGCGTGATCGGCGAAGGGGTGCGGAACCGGGCGCCAGTTTAGCGCCTCCAGAGTCCTGAAGAAACGCTGGGGGTTGCCGATACCGGCCACTGCGTGCACGGCCTGGGCCGGAGGGAAATATTCCAGCCCCACCCGCTCGCCGCTCTTGAGGTTGACCAGTACGCTCGGCCGCAGCTTGAACGCGAAACCTTCGGCGGAATCGGCATCGGCGCCATTGCGCAGCACAGCATCCACCGAATCCAGGCGCTCCGGCGGCTCACGCAGGGGGCCGGCCGGCAGGCAGCGGCGATTGCCAAGCCCGCGGGCTGCATCGATGAGCACCAGCTCCAGGTCGCGTCCCAGGCGGTAGTGCTGCAGGCCGTCATCGCTGAGGATCAGGTCGAGCTCTTCCTGCTCCAGCAGAGCCTTCACCCCGCGGGAACGGTCCGGATCGATCATCAGGGGAACGCCGCTGCGCTGGACGATCAGCAGCGGCTCATCGCCAGCAATCTCGGCGCCCTGCTCCGCGCTTACCCGCCAGGGCAATTGCGGCGGCCTGGCGCCATAGCCACGGCTGACCACGCCGACACGCAGCCCGCGTGCGCGGCAGTGTTCGATCAGCCAGAGGATCATCGGCGTCTTGCCGGTGCCACCAACGGTGATGTTGCCGACAACGATCAGCGGGACGGGAGGGCGGTAGCTGTTGCTTCGCCCCGTGAGGAAAGCCGCGCGCTTGCGCTCGGCCACCCGGCGATAGAGCCATTCCAGAGGTGCGAGCAGGCCCAAGGCCGGATGGCCCCGGTACCAGGCGTCCAGCAAGCGGTCGGAGAAGGCCATCAGGGTTGCTTGGCCGCTTCGGACTCGATGGTGGTCATGCGCAGGTGGCTGAAACCGAGCTTGCCGGCGGCGTCCATGGCAGTGATCACCGATTGATGGGTGGTGCGGGCATCGGCGGTGATCACCAGCGGCAGGCTGTTGTCGCCTTCCGATTCGCGCGCCAGTGCCGAAATCAGGGTGGTCAGGTCGCTCTTCACCAGGGTCTGGCCATTGAGCGAATACTGGCCATCGGCAGCGATGCTCAGCTCCAGACTCTTCAGCTGGGTTTCCTCGGGCGGCGTTCCGCTCACCGCTTCAGGCAGCTCGATCTTCAACTGGCTCGGCTTGGTGAAAGTGGTGGTCACCACGAAAAACAGCAACAGCACGAAGATCACGTCGATCAACGAGGTGAGGTTGAGGAACACCTCTTCGCGGGCGACATTGCCCGCCCGACGACGGAACTTCACGCTTTGGCTTCCTCTGCGAAGTCCACCTCGCGATCACCCTGGACCACTTCCACCAGCTTGATCGCTTCCTGCTCCATGGCCACCACCAGCTCGTCGACACGGCGCAGCAGGTAGCGGTGGAAGAACACCGCCGGGATGGCCACGATCAGGCCCGCCGCAGTGGTCACCAGAGCCTTGGCGATACCACCGGCCAGGATCGGCGCGTTGGCCATGCCGTTCTCCATGAAGCCGCTGAATATCTCGATCATGCCGAATACCGTGCCCAGCAGGCCGAGCAACGGCGCCATGGCCGCGATGGTGCCGAGGGCGTTGAGGTAACGTTCCAGCTCATGGATCACGCGGCTGGCGGCTTCCTCGATGCACTCTTTCATGATCTCGCGGCCGTGCTTGGAGTTGGCCAGGCCCGCTGCCAGCACTTCACCCAGCGGCGAAGAGGCGCGCAGCTCCTTGAGCTTCTGACTGTTGAGTTGCTTGTCCTTGATCTGGCGCCAGACCTGGCCGAGCAGGTGCGGCGGAGAAACCCGGCCGATGCGCAGGGTCCACAGGCGTTCAGCGATGATCGCAGTGGCGGCGATGGAACACAGAATGATCGGCAGCATCATCCAGCCACCGGCTTTGACCAACTCCCACACGGTAGGAAATCCCCTTCGGAAAAGTGGCGCCACTCTAGCATAGGGTCAGGCCCGCGCCGACCGCCGCCGTTCTCATTTTTCCCTCCAGAACACAGACTTTTCTCGCTCGACTTCCGGCTCGGCAAAAGTGCCAAGACGCAGCAACAGGTGGCCCTGCTCCGCGGTGTCGTGGATTTCCGCCGGCAGCGCACGGATGCGTGATGCGACCAACGGATGCGGGTGGCCATAGGCATTCAGATGGCCGCGGGAAATCAGCACCTTCTCCGGTTTCACCGCGCGCAGGAAAGCCGTGCTGGAAGAAGTCCGGCTGCCATGGTGACCGGCCACCAGCCAACGCGCGGCGAGCGGTTGGCCGCTGGCGATCCAGGCCGCCTCCCCGCGAACACCTAGGTCACCGCTTAGCAGGATGCGCTCGCCGGCGGCTTCGACGGTCAGCACACAGGAACTGTCATTGCTGTCACCACCCGGCGGCGGCTGCCAGACCAGGAACTCCACGCCGTCCCAGGACCAGGCCATGCCCGCCACGCAGGGCTCCGCCCCAATGTCAGGCGCAAGACGTTGCGGCTCACCGCTGAGCACCCGCTCCACGGTCAAGCCGCGCCGCACCGCCCGGCCCCCGCCGGCGTGGTCGGAATCGGCATGACTGATCAGCATCAGGTCGAGGCGGGATACGCCAAGGCCCCGCAGGGTCGGCACCACCACCCGCTCGCCGATATCGAAGTCGCCCCGGCGCGGTCCGGCATCATAGAGCAACGCGTGCTCGCGGGTACGCACCAGCACGGAAAGCCCCTGTCCCACATCCAGCACCCGCACCTCGGCTTGGCCGGGCGCAAGGTGCTGCTGCGGCGGGAACAGCGCCGGCATCAGCAACGCCAGGCCAAGCGCGCGTAACGGCACGCCGGCTGGCGCGATCAGCAGCAGGACACCCAGCGCACCCAGCAGCCAGGCCCAGGCCGGGAGTTGTATGGGAATCCACGCGGGAAATTGCGCAGAGGTCCAGGCCAGCATCTGGAACAGCAGTTCCAGTGCACCTCCGGCCAGCCAGAGCAACGCTTCTCCCAGCCAGGGAATGCCCAGCGCGGCGGTTCCCAGCAAGGCCAGCGGCAGCACCACCAGACTGATCCAGGGCACCGCCACCAGGTTGGCCAGGGGGCCACTGAGGCTGACGGGCAACGCCAACGCCAGCAGCAGCGGAGCAAGGCCAAGGCCCATCACCCATTGGGCACGCCACCAGGTCATCCACCAGCGCCACGCCCCCAGGCGCCCGGCGAAAGCCAGGACCAGCAGGGCCACAGCGCCGAAGGACAGCCAGAAGCCGGGCTGCAGCACCACCAGGGGCTCGGCCGCCAGCACGACACAGAGCGCAGCCAGCAATGGCGTGAGGAACCCCAGGTGGCGAAAGCGCAGACGCCAGAGCAGAACCACGGCCAGCATCACGCAGGCCCTTCTGACCGGTACGTCGAATCCCGCCAGGATTCCGTATCCGAGCCCGCCGGCGAAGGCCAGGGCGCAGGCCCAGGGCAGCCAGGGCAGGCGCCTTGGCCAGAGCCCCAATCGTGCGAGAACCGCTACGAGGCCGTAGAGCACGCCGGCAAACAGGGTGATGTGCTGCCCGGATATCACCATCAGGTGCGTGGTGCCGGTGTCCTGCAGCAGGCGCCAGTCCCGATCCCCGAGGCCCGAGCCATCTCCCAGCACCAGCGCAGCGAGCCCGCCGGTCCGGCCCCATGCATCCACCTGGAGCAGGCGTTGGCGCAACTGGTCACGCCAGGCCACCGGACCGCTGGCCGGCAGCAGCCGCTCACCGGTCTTTACCGAGCCGGTCGCTCCGATGCGCCGCGCCAGCAGCCAGGCTTCGAAATCGAAGGTCGCCGGATTCACCAGGCCGCGCGGCCGCTTTAGACGGGCCGCCAGGCGCCAGCGCTCCCCGGCAAGCACGGGCGGTCCATCGTGCCAGGACAGCCGCACGCGGCGGGGCAACCGGGCTCGCGGTGCATGAATATCCTCCAGTTCGAATCGCACCACGCCGTCCGCCCTGCCCGGCAGGCCGACCACCCTCCCCTCCAGCCAGCGGACCTGGCCGTCCAGCCGTTTCTCCAAACGGTCATCCAGCGCCCATTGGGCGCTCAGGCAGGCCCAGCCGAGCCCAACAAGGAACAAACCGACTCGCCAGGCCCGCGAGCCCAGCAGCAGCAATCCGAGAATCAGCTGGAGATAGAGCCACCCGACAGGCGGCAGACTGGGCATCCAGCGTAATAGAAGCAGGCCGCCGGCAAAGGCGGCCAGGCCCGATACCATGGATTTCCAACTCCCTTTCCGTGGGACGGGAAACGCGGCAACGTCCTGTACCGCCCAGCGCCGGCCGAAGCAGCTGGCGCAGATCCCCTTAAACTTGCCGACACAAACTGGCCCGGCGATGTCATTTCCGGGTGTGCATAATACCCGGCGCTTCCGCCCGCCAGAGACCGCCCATGCCGCGTCGCATCTTCAAACGCTACATGCCGAATCCGGACAACATCAGGGAACACAAGTCCCTGCGTTTTCTCGGCACTCTGATCCACGATCCGAACCTCTGGCACCTCAACCGCCATTCGGTCGCCCGCGCCATGGCCATGGGCCTGTTCGCCGCGTTCGTGCCGATCCCCATGCAGATGTTGCTGGCCGCGAGCCTGGCCATCACGGTGCGCGCCAACCTGCCCATATCGGTGGGCCTGGTCTGGCTGACCAACCCCATCACCATGCCGCCGGTTTTCTACTGCACCTACAAGATAGGCGCCTGGATCATGCAAGTATCTCCGCGCGCCCTTCCCGATGAACTGACCTGGGAATGGATCACCCAGGAACTTTCCACGCTCTGGCAGCCGTTTCTCCTAGGATCGCTGGTCTGTGGCGTGCTGGTCGGGGCGCTGGCCTACATGCTGACCATGCTCTATTGGCGCTGGTGGGTCGGCCACAGCTGGCGCAAACGCCAGAAGGCGCGCCGGGAAGCCGGCCGCTGAGCCAGAAAGAAAAACGCCGCATCTGATGCGACGTTCTCATTGGCGCAAAGTAGCGCCTTACTCGTAGCGCAGGGCTTCGGCTGGCTGGGTCTGGGCTGCACGCCAGGCCGGGTAGATAGTGGCCAGGAAACTCAGGACCAACGCTGCCGTGCAGATCAGTACCACGTCACCCAGTTGCAGTTCGGAGGGCAGGTAGCTGACGAAGTAGACGTCGGAGCTGAAGATCTGCCTGCCGCTGGCGCGCTCAAGGGCGGCGATCCACTGGCTGACGTTGAGCGCAGTGATGATGCCCAGCACGGTACCGATCAGGGTGCCGACGAAGCCGATCACGCTGCCCTGTACCATGAACACCGCCATGATCTGCCTGGGCGTGGCCCCAAGGGTGCGGAGGATGGCGATATCCGCACGCTTGTCGGCAACCACCATGATCAAGGTGGCGATGATGTTGAACGCCGCCACGGCCACGATCAGCAGCAGCAGAAGGCCAATCATGGTCTTCTCCATCTTCATCGCGCTGAACAGGCTGCCCTGGGTATGGGTCCAGTCATCGGCGCGATAGCCCTGCCCCAGTTCGGCGGCGATCCGCTTCGACACCTCGGGCGCCTGGAACAGGTCCTTCAGGGCGATGCGCACGCTCTGCACCTGGCCTTCCGGCAGGCGCTGGATGACAGCGGCATCGGCGACATTGATCAGCGCCAGGGCGCTGTCCAATTCGGCGCCGACCTTGAACACGCCGACCACGTTGAAGCGCTGCATGCGCGGGGTGATGCCGCCCGGTGCGCTGCTCACCTCGGGCACGATCAGGGTCAGCTTGTCACCGACGTTGAGGCGGAAGCGCCGCGCGGTGATCTCGCCGATGACGATGCCGGACTCTCCCGGCTTCAACGCATCCAGGTCACCCTGCACCATGTGCTGGCCGATGATGGAAACCTTGGTCTCTTCCCGGGGATCGATGCCGTTGATCTGCACCGGCTGCATCATGCCCTTGACGGAAAGCATGCCTTCCAGTTCGGCGAAGGGTACCGCCCCCACCACTTCCGGGTGCTTCATCGCGGCATCGGCCACGCGGCGCCAGTCATCCAGCGGCTGGTCGGCGCTCAGGGTGGCATGGGAGACCATGCCGAGGATGCGCGAGCGCATTTCCTTCTGGAAGCCGTTCATCACCGAAAGCACTACGATCATGGCCAGTACGCCGAGCGCCAGGCCGATCATCGAGGTCAGCGAGATGAACGAGATGTAGTGGTTACGGCGCTTGGCGCGGGTATAGCGCGTGCCGATGAAGATCGGGAGAGGTCTGAACATCTCAGGCAGCCACCAGTCGGCCTTCTTCCAGGCGCAGCACCCGGTCCATCTGGCGGGCCAGCTGCAGGTCATGGGTCACCACCAGGAAGGCGGTCTGCAGAGAGCGGCTCAGCTCCTGCATAAGCTCCTGGATGCCATGGGCGGTGTGCTGGTCGAGGTTGCCGGTGGGCTCGTCGAGCAGCACCAGGGCCGGGTTGTTGACCAGTGCGCGGGCAATCGCCACACGTTGGCGTTCGCCACCGGACAGCTCCGCCGGCTTGTGCGACAGGCGATGCCCGAGGCCCACGCGCTCCAGCAGAGCAGTGGCGCGCTGACGCGCCTCGGCGATGGCGGTGCGGCCGATCAGCAGCGGCATGCAGACGTTCTCCAGGGCGGTGAACTCCGGCAGCAGGTGGTGGAACTGATAGACGAAGCCCAGGGCGCGATTGCGCAGCAGGCCGCGCGCCGTCTCGTTGAGGGCGGACAGCTCCTCTCCGGCCAGCCAGACGCTGCCTTTGCTCGGGGTATCCAGGCCGCCGAGCATGTTCAGCAGGGTGCTCTTGCCGGAACCGGAACTGCCGACGATGGCCACCCGCTCGCCCGGATGCAGCTCCAGTTCGACGCCGGACAGCACCTCGACCGACTGCGGACCTTCGTCGTAGCTCTTGCCCAGGTTGCGGCAACTCAGGACAGCCTTGTTACTCATAGCGCAAAGCCTCTGCTGGCTGGGTGCGTGCGGCACGCCAGGCGGGATAAAGGGTAGCGAGGAAACTCAGGACCAGCGCGGCCGAACAGACCATCACCACGTCCTCGGTCATCAGCTGGGATGGCAGGTAATCGATGAAATAGACGTCCGCGCTGAGAAACTTGTGCCCCAACAGGCGCTCCAGCAGGGCGATGGCATCGCTCACATTGAGCGCGGCGAGAATGCCCAGCACGCCGCCGATCAGGGTACCGACCACGCCGATCACCGTGCCCTGGACCATGAAGATACCCATGATCTGCCGGGGCGTGGCACCCAGGGTGCGGAGGATGGCGATATCGCCCCGCTTGTCGGTCACCACCATCACCAGGGTGGAAATGATGTTGAAGGCGGCCACGGCCACGATCAGCAGCAGGAGCAGGCCGATCATGGTCTTTTCCATCCTGATCGCCTGGTAGAGGTTGCCGTGGGTACGGGTCCAGTCGCGAGCGTAGAAATCCTCGCCCTTCAGTTCCCCGGCGATCTGCCAGGCCACCTGGGGCGCCTGGAACAGGTCATCGAGCTTGAGGCGCAGGCCCTGCACCTGGTCCGGCTGCCAGCGCTTCAGGCGAGCGACATCGGAGAGGTTGGCAACGGCCAGGAAGCCGTCCAGCTCGCCGGCGCCGACATGGAAGATGCCGACCACGGTGAAGCGCTTCATGCGCGGGAAAACACCGGCCGGGGTCACCGCCACTTCGGGCATCACGAAGGTGACCTTGTCGCCCATGCCCACGCCCAGCTTGGTGGCGGCACGGTCGCCGATGACGATGCCGAATTCGCCGGCCTTCAGGTCAGCCAGGCTTCCCTGGCGGAAAAAGTCGCCGATGATGGAGACCCTGGCCTCTTCCTGCGGGTCCACGGCATTGACCAGCACCTTCTGCACCTTGCCGTCGGCGGTCAGCAGGCCCTGGACCTGGGTGTAGGGCGCCACGGCCTGCACCTCGGAATGGCGGGCAACGCCTTCGGCCAGCGTGCGCCAGTCGTTGATGGGTACGGCGGATTCCACCGTGGCGTGGGGCACCATACCCAGCACGCGGGTGCGCATTTCATGGTCGAAGCCGTTCATGACCGACAGCACCAGGATCATCACCAGCACGCCGAGGGCCAGGCCGATCATGGAAGTCAGGGAAATGAAGGAGACGAAGTAGCTGCGGCGCTTGGCGCGCGTGTAACGGGCGCCTATGTACAGGGACAGCGGTCTGAACATGGAAGTGGAGTTCGCTGGCGAAAGAAGGGACGTCCTTGTGGCGGGGTCTGGCGAGCAGCGTTTACACTCAAATTCTGTTCGTGATCTGTCGCGGCGCCCGGGGCGACGCAAACGGACTTGCGATAACGGAACAGCTCTTCGACCACCACTGCTGCCATGGGTTCGCCATGTCGACACGAGACGCGGATGACCGCCGCGAATACTACCGCATCGAAGATACGATCGCACTGGAATTTCAACCGCTGAAACAGGGCGAAACAGCTGATGCAAGCGGCGCCGACAGTGCTTCCCAGCTGTTCGGCCTGCTCAGCGAACTGCACCTGATGGACTTCGAATCCCAGCACCTGCTGCGGCATATCCATGAGCGCGATCGCACGCTGGCAAGCTACCTGAAGGTCATCAACAAACGCATCGATCTGCTCGGCCAGGCGCTCGCCCAGAGCCTGTTGCGCGACATCGGCCCGGCGCGCCAGGTCACCCTCTCCGAAGGCGGCATCAGCTTCGGCAGCGCTCAGCCCCTGGAACCGGGCACCCACCTGGCGATCAAGCTGGTGTTGATGCCCCAGGCCCTCGGCATGCTGCTGCGTGCCGTGGTGGTCCATAGCCAACCCCGCGAGGATGGCCAGTTCGAAATCGGCACCGAGTTCGAAGCGCCCACCGACGCCCAGCGCCAACTGCTGGCACGGCACATCCTGCAGAAACAGGCCCAGCAGCGACGCGAGGCCCGTGAACGTTCCTCTCCCTCCGCCTGAGACACTCGCATGACGCGCCCCGGCCTGCTGCTGACCTGCCTCCTCCTCGCGCTGAGCGCTGGCGCTCAAACTATCGAAATCCCCGTCGGCGAGCAGGGTGACCGCGCCCTTGCACTGCCGGCGCGAGGCGATAGCCAGCGCGCCGTGCTGGAGCGTTTCGGCCTGCCCGACGAAGAACACCCCGCGGTCGGCAAGCCTCCCATCAGCCGCTGGGACTACCGCGATTTCTCGGTCTACTTCGAAAGCGGACGCGTCATCGACAGCGTTCGCCACCATCAACCCAGAGCACCAAGGGAATAATCGTGACCCTGATCTACGGCCATCGAGGCGCCAAGGGCGAATGCCCGGAAAACACCCTGGCCAGCTTTCGGCAATGCCTGTCACATGGCGTGAAGCGTTGCGAGCTGGACCTGCACCTGTCCCGTGACGGCGAGCTGATGGTGATCCACGACACCAGCCTGAAACGCACCACCGGCCGCCGCGGCAAGGTGGTCGAGCATGACGCCGAGGAACTGGTGACCTACGACGCCCGCCTGGGTGGTCCCGGCTGGCACCAGCCATGCCCCATTCCGCGTCTGGCGACGCTGTTCGAGCACTGCGACTTCGAGCACTGGCAACTGGAAGTGAAGAGCGCGTCGCGGGTACGCGCCGCACGGACGGTGCTGGCGATCCAGGAACTGGCCGAGCGCCATGGCCTGATGGACAAGGTGACCGTCACCTCCAGCTCGCGGGAAGTGCTGCGCGCGCTCAACCGCCTGACGCCGAAGCTGTCCCGCGGACTGGTAGCCGAATACGCCTGGCTCGACCCGATCAAGGTGGCCAGGCATCACGGCTGCGACCTGCTGGCGCTGAACTGGACCCTGTGCACACCGGAACGCCTGCTGCGGGCGCAGAAGGAAGGGCTGCACGTGTCGGTGTGGACGGTCAATGAACCGGCCCTGATGCGCCGCCTGGCGGACTTTGGCGTGGACAGCATCATCACCGACTTCCCCGGGCTTGCCAGCGCCACGGTCAGTATCAGCTGAAACACGCCCCGTGGGAGATTCCAGGTCAATCAGGGCGAAGGGTGGATGTCGCTTTTCACATCCACCGCCGAAGCCCGGTTCTGCGCCGACGGTGGGTCGGTAAAGCGTGACCCACCCTACGATACTGAGACACCCGCGCCCCGTGGGTGATTTCAATCGCGAATGAATTGGCCTCCACAGATCCGGGTGATCTCTCCATGAAAAAACCGGCCGCAAGGGCCGGTTTTTCGTTCTGGGCGTCGCCTGATCAGAAGCTCTCCCGGTTCGGCCAGCGCCAGGTGCGCGGATCGTCGAGAGGATCCTCCCCGGCCGGTTCAGGCGCCCGGCCGGTGCCGCTCAAAAAAGCCGGTTGAGGCCGTCGAACGCCGCCACCCGGTAGGCTTCCGCCATGGTCGGGTAGTTGAAGGTGGTGTTGACGAAGTACTTGATGCTGTTCGCCTCGCCCTTCTGGTTCATGATCGCCTGGCCAATGTGCACGATCTCCGACGCCTGGTAGCCGAAGCAATGGACGCCGAGGACTTCCAGGGTTTCGCGATGGAACAGGATCTTCAGCATGCCCACCGGCTCGCTGGAGATCTGTGCGCGGGCCATGCCCTTGAAGAAGGCCTTGCCCACTTCGTAGGGGATCTTCGCCTGGGTGAGCTCGCGCTCGTTCTTGCCGATGGAGCTGATCTCCGGAATGGTGTAGATGCCGGTCGGCACGTCATCGACGAAGCGCCAGCTGTCGTTCTCCACCGCGCTGCCAGCAGCCGAACGGCCCTGGTCGGCGGCGGCGCTGGCCAAGCTCGGCCAGCCGATCACATCACCAGCGGCGAAGATGTTGCTGACTTCGGTGCGGTAGTATTGGTCGACGTTGATCTGGCCACGGCTGTTGACCTTGACGCCGATGTTCTCCAGGCCGAGCTTGTCGGTGTTGCCGGTACGGCCGTTGCACCACAGCAGGCAGTCGGCCTTGATCTTCTTGCCGGACTTGAGGTGCAGGATCACCCCGTTCTCCAGGCCCTCGATGCGCTCGTACTCCTCGTTGTGACGGATCAGCACGTTGTTGTTGCGCAGGTGATAGCTCAGGGCGTCGGAAATCTCGTCGTCGAGGAAGCTGAGCAGTTGGTCGCGGTTGTCGATCAGATCCACCAGCACGCCCAGGCCGCTGAAGATGGAGGCGTATTCGGACCCGATCACACCGGCTCCGTAGATGATGATCCGGCGCGGCGTGTGGGTCAGACTGAGGATGGTGTCACTGTCGTAGATGCGCGGGTGGTGGAAATCGACATCAGCCGGACGGTAGGGACGCGAACCGGTGGCGATGATGACCTGCTTGGCCACCAGCTTTTCCACCACGCCACTGGTGCAGACCACTTCCACGGTCTGCTCGTCGGAGAAGCTGGCGGTGCCGAAAAACACGTCGACGCGATTGCGTGCGTAGAAGCCGGTACGCGAGGCCACCTGCTTGGCGATCACTCGCTCGGCGCTCTTCAGCACATCGGGGAACGAGAACCAGCGCGGCTCGCCGATCTGGCGGAACAGCGGGTTGGTGTTGTACTGCATGATCTGCCGCACCGAGTGGCGCAGGGCCTTGGACGGAATGGTGCCGAGGTGGGTGCAGTTGCCGCCGACCAGCGGACGGTTGTCCACCACCGCCACCTTGCGACCGGCCTTGGCGGCGTTCATCGCCGCGCCCTCGCCCGCCGGGCCGGAACCCAGCACCACTACGTCGTAGTTGTAGACAGCCATGCTTACTCCTCATAACGGGCCGGGGCGCCCTTTGGCGCCCCCGGCAAGGTCCGCGGCGAACCAAGCCGCGGAATTCGGAACCTGTTTTGGCGATCCCGGACGGGATCCTGAACTGGCGTGCAGCTTAGCCGAGCCGTTTGGCGCTGCACATTAGCGCTTGGTCGCGTCGTAGGCGAGCGATGATTCCACTACATCACCCTCGCGACGCACCTCTTCGCATTTCTCGCGATTACCGCCACAGATCGAGCATTCCTTTTCGATGCCCAGATTGGCGATTCCGCCACAGGAGCCTGCAATGGGCTTGCGCCCCATGATCACGCCGACGGCCATGCCCAGCACCACCAGCAGCATGATCGCGAACACCAGAACGAAGGTCATGCTCATTTCTCCTCTTGCTCGAACAGTGCCTGGAAGCGGCTGCTGCCACGGCTCCGGAACCCGTCACCTTCGCGTGTCACGAAGAGCGCGGCGATGCCGTGGCGTTCAGCATAGGCCGAACCCTCCTCCGGCCCCAGCACCATCAACAGGGTGGAGAGGCCGTCCGCCCGCAGCGCCGACTCGTCCACCACGGTCACCGCTGCAAGGTTGTGGCTGATCGGCGCCCCGCTCTTCGGGTCCAGCGTGTGGGAATAGCGCTTGCCATCCTTTTCAAAATAGTTGCGATAGTCGCCCGAGGTGGAAACGCCAAGCCCGTCCAGCTGAATGACCTGCTGCGCCACCTGCCGATCGTCGCGCGGCGCTTCGATGGCGATGCGCCAGGGCGCTCCATCGGGCTTGCGACCGATGGCCTTGAGCTCGCCGGTGATTTCCACCAGCGCGCTGCCGACACCCAGCTCGCCAAGCCGCGCCACCACGCGGTCGACGGCGTAGCCGGCGGCGATGCTGTTGAAGTCCAGCTGCACCGCCGCATCCTTGCACAGCTCCGAACCCCGAATGGACAGGTGCTGATGGCCGACGTCAGCCTTCGCGGCGGCAATGGTTTCGGCGCTGGGCACCTGGTCGCCGCGGGAGTGCGGACCGAAGCCCCAGAGATCGAGCAACGGTTCCAGCGTCATGTCGAAGGCACCGCCGCTGTCCTTTGACAATTCGCCAGCGAAGGACACCAGTTCCAGCATCGGCGCGGGCAAGGCCATGCAGCTACCCGCAGGCAGGGCATTGAAGCGCTCCACCTCGGAGTCGGCGCGGTAGGTGGACATCTGCTGGTCGATCTCGGCCAGGATGCCCTCCACCTCCTTGCGCGCCTGCTCCACCGAGGGACCGGACGCGCCGCGCACATACTTCACCGAGTAGCTGCTGCCCATGGTGGGGCCGCCGAACTGCTCCAGGCGGTCGCCGCAGCCGGCCAGCAGCAAGCCGGCCGCCAGCAGGAAGGCGAATCGCTTAGCCACCAAAATCGTCCAGCAGGATGTTTTCCCGCTCCACGCCAAGGTCGGTGAGCATCTTGATCACCGCGGCGTTCATCATCGGCGGGCCGCACATGTAGAACTCGCAATCCTCGGGAGCCGGGTGGTCCTTGAGGTAGTTCTCGTAGAGGACGTTATGGATGAAGCCGGTGAGCCCGGTCCAGTTGTCCTCCGGCTGCGGGTCGGACAGCGCCAGGTGCCACTCGAAGTTCGGGTTCTCCGCCGCCAGCTGGTCGTACTCCTCGGTATAGAAGGCTTCGCGCAGGGAACGCGCGCCGTACCAGAAGCTGATCTTGCGCTTGGATTTCAGGCGCTTGAGCTGGTCGAAAATGTGCGAACGCATGGGCGCCATGCCCGCGCCACCACCGATGAACACCATCTCCGCATCGGTGTCCTTGGCGAAGAACTCGCCGAAGGGACCATAAACGGTAACCTTGTCGCCCGGCTTGAGGCTGAAGACCCAGGAGGACATCTGCCCCGGCGGCACGTCATCCTTGCCCGGTGGCGGCGAGGCGATGCGGATGTTGAATTTGACGATGCCCTTCTCGTCCGGGTAGTTGGCCATCGAGTAGGCACGAATGACCGTCTCGTCGACCTTGGACACGTACTTCCACTGGTTGAACCTGTCCCAGTCGCCGCGGTATTCGGGCTGGATGTCGAAGTCCTTGTAGGCGACCACATGGGGCGGGCATTCCAGCTGCACGTAGCCACCGGCGCGGAAGTCCACGCTCTCCCCTTCCGGCAGACGCAGGGTCAGCTCCTTGATGAAGGTGGCCACGTTGGGGTTGGACTCCACCGTGCACTCCCACTTCTTCACGCCGAAGACCTCCTCCGGCACTTCGATGTGCATGTCCTGCTTCACCGGGGTCTGGCAGGACAGGCGCCAGCCTTCCTTCGCCTGACGACGGGTGAAGTGGGATTCTTCCGTGGGCAGCATTTCCCCGCCGCCGCTCTGCACGATGCACTTGCACTGGGCGCAGGTACCGCCGCCACCGCACGCGGAAGACAGGAAGACGTTCTGGGATGCCAGGGTCTGCAGCAGCTTGCCGCCGGCAGGAACCGTGATGGTCCGCTCGCCGTTGATCACGATGTTCACGTCGCCGCTGGAAACCAGCTTGGCGCGGGCCGCCAGGATGATCACCACCAGCGCGAGGACGATGGCGGTGAACATGCCGATGGCGAGGAAGATTTCGAAACTCAGCATGTCCGTTCCTTAGAGCTGTACACCGGAAAACGACATGAAGCCGAGGGACATCAGGCCGATGGTGATGAAGGTGATACCGAGGCCCTGCAGGCCTTCGGGGACATCGCTGTATTTCAGCTTCTCGCGGATGCCCGCCAGCAGCGCAATGGCCAGGGCCCAGGAAAAACCGGAGCCGATGCCGTACACCACGCTTTCGCCGAGGTTGTAATCGCGTTCCACCATGAACAGCGAACCGGCCATGATGGCGCAGTTCACCGTGATCAGCGGCAGGAATACGCCGAGGGCGTTGTAGAGCGAGGGCACGTATTTGTCGAGCAGCATCTCGAGGATCTGCACGATGGCGGCGATCACCCCGATGTAGCTGAGCAGGCCGAGGAAGGACAGGTCTACCTCCGGCAAGCCGGCCCAGGCCAGGGCGCCGTCTTTCAGCAGCAGGCTGTAGAGCAGGTTGTTGGCCGGCACGGTGATGGCCTGCACCACGATCACCGCGATCCCCAGGCCGATGGCAGTTTCCACCTTCTTCGAAATGGCGATGAAGGTGCACATGCCAAGGAAGAAAGCCAGGGCCATGTTCTCGACGAACACGGCCTTCACGAACAGGCTGATGTAATGCTCCATCAGTAGGCCTCCTTGTTGGATACCTGGGGCGCGATCCTGTAGGCCGGCGCTTCTTTCTGCTCGGTCTTCCAGCTGCGCAGGGCCCAGATGATCAGGCCGATGAGGAAGAAGGCCGAGGGCGGCAACAGCAGCAGGCCGTTGGGCTGGTACCAGCCGCCGTCATTGATCACCGGCAGCACCTCGAAGCCCAGCAGCTTGCCCGAGCCCAACAGCTCGCGAACGATGCCGAGGACGATCAGCATGGCGCTGTAGCCCAGGCCGTTGCCGATGCCATCGAAGAACGACAGCAGCGGCGGGTTGGCCATGGCAAAGGCTTCCGCGCGGCCCATCACGATGCAGTTGGTGATGATCAGGCCGACGAACACCGAGAGCTGCTTGGACAGGCTGAAGGCGTAGGCCTTGAGCACCTGGTCGACCACGATCACCAACGACGCGATGATCACCATCTGCACGATCATGCGGATCGAGCTGGGGATCTGGCTGCGGATCATCGAGATGAACAGGTTGGAGAAGCCGGTCACCAGGGTCAGGGCGATGGACATCACCAGCGCGGTCTTCAGGTTGGAGGTGACCGCCAGGGCCGAGCAGATGCCGAGTATCTGCAGGCCGATGGGGTTGTTGTGCAGGATCGGGTCCAGCAGGACCGACCGGATAGTGGGTTGCGCCATGCTCATGCCTCCCCGTCGTTCAGTTTGGCCAGGAAGGGCCCGAAGCCGTTCTCGCCCAGCCAGAAATGCAGCAGGTTGTTGACGCCCTTGCTGGTCAGCGTCGCACCGGCAAGGCCGTCGACCTGATGGCTGGCGTTGGCCGATTGCGGGTCGACGCTGCCCTTGATGATCTGGATGGCCAGTTGGCCCTGCTCATCGAAGAGGCTCTTGCCGTTCCACAGCGCCTTCCATTTCGGGTTGTCCACTTCGCCGCCGAGCCCGGGAGTCTCGCCGTGCTGGTAGAAGCCGAGGCCGACCACGGTATCGAGGTCGCCCTTGAGCGCCAGGAAGCCGTACAGGGTCGACCACAGTCCATAGCCCCGCACCGGCAGGATCAGGGTCTGGAGCTTGCCCTCCTGCTCCACCAGGTAGACGGTGCTGAAGCGCTCGCGGCGCTTGATGGACGCAATGTCCTGCCCGGCGGGCAGCGCGTCGGAGAGCTGCGGGTCCTTGGCGGCCTTCAGCGGATCGAAGCCGGCGGCCTGGATCGCATCGGTGAAATCGCCGGTGGAAAGGTCCACCACCTTCGCACTGATGCGCTCGGCATAGAGCTTCTTCACCTCTTCAGCAGACATGCCCGCTTCACCAAGGCCGGCGATGGCGAGGATGCTGCGCTGCTTGTCCAGCTCGCGGTTTTCCACCTGTACCGGCTTCAGCGCCACGGCGCCACCAGCCACGAACACGGAGCACACCAGGCAGACCACCAGGGCCACCATCAGGGTGCGGAGCGTGGATTCTTTCTGCTCAGCCATTGCGTGCCAGCCTCCGCTTGATATTGGCCTGAACGACGAAGTGGTCGATCAGCGGCGCGAAAAGGTTGGCGAAGAGGATCGCCAGCATCATGCCTTCCGGGAAGGCCGGGTTGACCACGCGGATCAGCACCACCATCAGGCCGATCAGCGCGCCGAACAGCCATTTGCCGGTGTCGGTCATGGACGCGGAAACCGGGTCGGTGGCCATGAACATCATGCCGAAGGCAAAACCGCCCAAGACCAAATGCCAGTACCAGGGCATGGCGAACATCGGGTTGGTGTCCGAACCGATGGCGTTGAACAGCCAACTGGTAGCGATCATGCCGAGCATCACGCCAGCGACGATGCGCCAGGACGCGATGCGGGTGACCAGCAGCACGCCGCCGCCGATCAGGATGGCCAGGGTGCTGGTTTCGCCGATGGAGCCCTGGATGGTGCCGAGGAAGGCGTCCATCCAGCTGATGCCGTGGCCGAGGATGTTCTCGACGCCACCGGCAGAGCCCAGGCTCAGGGACGTGGCGCCCGCGAATCCGTCCACTGCGGTCCATACCTCGTCACCGGAAATCTGCGCCGGATAGGCGAAGAAGAGGAAGGCGCGGCCGGCCAGGGCGGGGTTGAGGAAGTTCTTGCCAGTGCCGCCGAAGACTTCCTTGCCCAGCACCACGCCGAAGCTGATGCCCAGCGCCACCTGCCAGAGCGGGATGCTCGGCGGCAGGGTCAGGGCGAAGAGCACGGAGGTGACGAAGAAGCCTTCGTTCACTTCATGGCGGCGAATGGAGGCGAACAGCACTTCCCAGAAACCGCCGACGATAAAAGTCACCGCATAGATGGGCAGGAACCAGGCCGCGCCCTGGATGAAGTTGTCCCACAGGCTGTTCGGATCGAAGCCGGCCAGCGAGCCGATCAGGGCGAAGCGCCAGCCCTCCTGGGCCGCCAGCAGTTCGGGGCTCTGCGCGAATACCAGGTTGGCCTGGTAGCCGACGTTCCACATGCCGAAGAACATGGCCGGGAAGGTGCAGAGCCAGACGGTGATCATCATGCGCTTGAGGTCGATGCCATCGCGCACGTGGGCCGTGGTGTGGGTCACGTTGGCGGGGCGGTAGAAGAAGGTATCCACCGCCTCGTACAGCGCGTACCACTTCTCATAGCGACCGCCCTGCTCGAAGTTGTGCTCGATGCGGTCGAGGAATTTTCTAAGGCCCATCTCAGCCCTCCTTCTCGATACGGCTGAGGTTGTCCCGCAGGATCGGGCCGTATTCGTACTTGCCGGCACAGACGTAGCTGCACAGGGCCAGGTCTTCTTCATCCAGCTCCAGGCAGCCGAGCTTCTGGGCCATTTCGGTATCACCGACGATCAGGTAGCGCAGCAACTGGGTGGGCAGGATGTCCAGGGGCATCACCGACTCGTAGTTGCCAACCGGCACCATGGCGCGCGGGCTGCCGTTGGTGCTGGTGCTGAAGGCGAACTTGCGGCCGCCCAGCAATTTGGAAACGAAGATGTTCAGCACCGAGTGCTTGTTCACCCCGGCACGCAGGTAGTGCAGCAGCTCGCGGTCATTGCCTTCGCGCAGGCAGGACACCTGCAGGTGATAGCGGCCCAGGTAGGCGCAGGCGCCGCGAGAGGTGCGGCCGCCCAGCAGCGAGCCGGACACCACGCGGTTGGCGCCGGGCTGCAGTTCACCTGCAGTGAGTTCTTCCAGGCTGGCACCGAGTCGGGTGCGCAGCAGACGCGGCTTCTCCACCACGGGACCTGCCAGGGACACCACGCGCTCTACCCAGAGGCGGCCGGTGGTGAACAGCTTGCCGATGGCTATCACATCCTGATAGCCGATGTGCCAGACGCTCTTGCTGGCGCTCACCGGATCGAGGAAATGGATGTGGGTGCCGGGCAGTCCCGCCGGATGCGGCCCAGTGAAGGATTCGCTGCGAACCTGGGCCAGGCCTTCGCCCGGCAACGCGGCGCCTTCGGCCTTGCAGAGGAACACGCGGGCCAGGCGCGCGAGCACCTTGAGGCCATGCTCGAAGTCTGCGGCGTGCTCGGCGATCACCAGGGCGGGGTCGGCGGCCAGCGGATGGGTATCCATGGCCGTGACGAAAATGGAGTTCGGCGTGGCGTCGATTGCCGGGACTCGGCTGAAGGGCCGGGTGCGCAGCGCGGTCCAGAGGCCGGAGCGGATCAGGTTGTCGCGCACTTGCCCGGCCTCGAGCTGGTCGAGTTGCCCGACGGCGTACTGCTCGAAGAGGATTTCGTCATCGCCCTCGAGGTCGATCACCACCGACTGCAGCACGCGCTGCTCGCCACGATGGATGGCGCTGACCACGCCAGCCCCCGGCGCGGTGTAGATCACCCCTGGGGTTTTCTTGTCGGAGAACAGTGGCTGACCGAGCTTGACCCGATCCCCCACCTGCACGTCCATGGTCGGCTTCATGCCGTGATAGTCGAAGCCGATGACGGCGACGCTGCGAACCGGGCGCCCTGCCTCGATTCGCTGGTCCGGTTCCCCTGCCACCGGCAGGTCCAGCCCTCGCTTGATTCTGATCATAGGTTTCGCCTGAAACAGAAGTACTTCCCGGCCCAGCGCTGGCTAAAAGGCCAGCTTCGCGCCAGGCGATGCCTGGTACGAATATGCTGAGTTCCGAACGGTTAAGCGGTCGATTATAGAGAGCGCATCCAAACCGCGCCAACCAAAGGCTTTCTTTTCAGGGGTTTAGGAAACATCAGTAAACCAGACGTCCACATCTGAACTTGGGGTCATCAATGCGCCGCTACGAAAAACGGGAGCCAGAGGCTCCCGTTTTCCTGTCCGAGCTGCACTTCAGAGGGCAGTCGCGCGTGTCGCGGAACGCTTGAAGTAGTAGCAGGCTCCGATCAGGGCCAACCAGAAGGGAATGGCATAGACGGAAATGTTGATGCCCGGAATCATCAGCATCACACCGAGGATCAGCGCCACGAACGCCAGGCACAGATAGTTGCCGACGGGGTACCAGAGCGCCTTGAAGAAAGGCTGCTGCCCACGAGCTTCGAGGCTCTTGCGGAACATCAGGTGGGACAGGCTGATCATCGCCCAGTTGATCACCAGGGCCGCCACCACCAGCGCCATCAGCAGCTCCAGCGCTTTCTGCGGCGCAAGGTAGTTCACGACCACGCAGAGGAAGGTGATCAGCGCGGAAATACCGATGGCGAGCACCGGCACGCCACGGTCGTCCACCTTCATCAGGGCCTTGGGCGCGTCACCCTGCTCCGCCAGGCCATAGAGCATCCGGCTGTTGCAGTACACACCGCTGTTGTAGACCGACAGGGCTGCAGTCAGTACCACGAAGTTGAGGATGTGGGCCGCGACGTCGCTGCCGATCAGCGAGAAGATCTGCACGAACGGGCTGCCGCTGTAGGGATCGCCCGCGGCGTTCAGGGTTTCCAGCAACGCGTCCCAGGGATAGAGCATCAGCAGCACGCTGAGGGCGCCGATATAGAAGATCAGGATGCGGTAGATCACCTGATTGATGGCCTTGGGGATCACTTTCTTCGGCTCGCTCGCCTCGGCAGCAGTGATACCCACCAGCTCCAGGCCACCGAAGGAGAACATGATGATCGCCAGCACCATCACCAGACCTTCAAGACCATTGGGGAAGAAGCCGCCGTGGCTCCAGAGGTTGCTCACCGCCGCCTGCTCGCCACCGGTGCCGCTGACCAGCAGGTAAATACCCAGGATGATCATGCCGATGATGGCCACCACCTTGATCAGGGCGAACCAGAACTCCGCCTCGCCGAAGACCTTCACGTTGGCCAGGTTGATCAGGTTGATCAACACGAAGAAGGCCGCCGCCGACGCCCAGGTGGGCACCTCAGGCCACCAGAACTGGATGTACTTGCCCACGGCGGTCAGCTCGGCCATGCCCACCAGGACGTACAGCACCCAGTAGTTCCAGCCGGAAAGGAAGCCCGCATAGCCGCCCCAGTACTTGTGGGCGAAGTGGCTGAACGAGCCGGCAACCGGCTCTTCCACGATCATCTCGCCGAGCTGGCGCATGATCAGGAATGCGAAGAAGCCGGCAATGGCGTAGCCGAGAATCATCGACGGACCGGCCGACTTGAGCACCCCGGCCGAGCCCAGGAACAGGCCGGTACCGATGGCGCCGCCCAGCGCGATTAGCTGGATGTGGCGGTTTTTCAGGCCCCTTTTGAGCGGCCCCTGGTGAAGGTGATGTCCTTCCATCTGGGAATTCCCCAACGCGATTCTTGTTATCCGATTACAGACGCAAAAATGAAAAACGGGAGCCCGAAAGCTCCCGTTCTTCACAGGTCACGACTTAGCGTGGGAAAGCCGGCGGGTTCACACCTGCCATTTCTTCCATCACGCGGACCACCTGGCAGCTGTAACCGAACTCGTTGTCGTACCAGACGTACAGGACAACGCGGTTGTCGTTGCAGATGGTGGCTTCGGCATCGACCACACCGGCGTGGCGGGAACCGACGAAGTCGGAGGACACCACTTCCTGGGAGGAGACGTAATCGATCTGCTTGTGCAGATCCGAATGCATGGCCGCCTGGCGCAGGTATTCGTTGATCTCGTCGCGGGTGGTGGCCTTCTCCAGGTTCAGGTTCAGGATCGCCATGGAGACGTTCGGCGTCGGAACGCGGATGGCGTTGCCGGTCAGCCTGCCCTTCAGCACCGGCAGGGCCTTGGCGGCGGCGGTGGCGGCACCGGTCTCGGTGATCACCATGTTCAGCGGAGCGCTGCGGCCGCGACGGCTGCCCTTGTGGAAGTTGTCGATCAGGTTCTGGTCGTTGGTGTACGAGTGAACGGTTTCGACGTGGCCGTTGACGATGCCGTACTGATCATTGACTGCCTTGAGCACCGGCACGATGGCGTTGGTGGTGCAGGAAGCGGCGGAGATGATCTTGTCATCGGCGGTGATGTCGCCGTGGTTGATGCCGTGAACGATGTTCTTCAGCGCACCCTTGCCCGGAGCGGTCAGGACGACACGGTCGATACCCGGGCACTTCAGGTGCTGGCCCAGGCCTTCGGCGTCACGCCATTTGCCGGTGTTGTCGACCAGCAGGGCGTTCTTGATGCCGTAGGCGGTGTAGTCGATCGAGGCCGGATCGTTGGAGTAGATCACCTGGATCAGGTTGCCGTTGGCGGTCAGGGTGTTGTTTTCTTCGTCGATGACGATGGTGCCGTCGAACGGGCCGTGTACGGAGTCACGGCGCAGCAGGCTGGCACGCTTGATCAGGTCGTTCTCGGCGCCCTTGCGGACGACGATGGCGCGCAGGCGCAGGCCGTCGCCACCACCGGTCTTCTCGATCAGGATGCGCGCGAGCAGGCGACCGATGCGGCCAAAGCCGTACAGGACGACGTCGGTGCCTTCGCGGGCAGCGCCGTTCTGCTTGCCGACCACGTCGGCCAGCTCGTCCTTGGTGAACTGCTCGATGCTGCGGCCATTACCTTCGACCTTGAACTTGGCAACCATCTTGCCCAAGTCCACGGAAGCGGCGCCCAGTTTGAGCTCGCTCATGGCCTTGAGGATCGGGAAGGTTTCGTGAACCGACAGCTCGGCTTCATCGGCGAGGCGATGACGAGCAAATCGGTGAGCCTTGAGGATGGCGATCACGGAGCGGTTGATCAGGCCACGGCCATAGATCGAGGTCACAACATTGTTGTTGCGATACAGCTGGCCAATCATCGGAATCATGGCTTCCGCGAGGGCTTCACGATCGATCCATTCACCGAGACACTGGTCGGGCTTCTGAGTCACGGGCAGTACCTTCCACATGTAGGGGATGAAAAAAGGGGCTACATTATGACGGCGCACGCAGGCGCCGGCAATCAGCAGCGGGCCCAACACTGACATCCGCTAGTCGGGATAGTTACAATCCGCCGATCTTTTTCCGACCGGAGCCACCTTGCCCGTGTCCGTACTGCGCCTTCCGCCTCTTCCCTCCGCCGCCGGCAAGCAACAGTGGGGCAACCTGCCCGGCGCCGCCCTGAGCCTGGCCATCGCCGAGGCCGCCAGCGCCGGCAAGCGTTTCACCCTGCTGCTGACCGCCGACAGCCAGACCGCCGAGCGCCTGGAACAGGAACTGGGCTTCTTCGCCCCGGAGCTGGACGTCCTGCATTTCCCCGACTGGGAAACCCTGCCCTACGACCTCTTCTCGCCGCACCAGGACATCATTTCCCAGCGCGTCGACACCCTTTACCGGCTGCCCGGGGTCAAGCGCGGCGTGCTGGTGGTGCCCATCACCACTGCCCTGCACCGGCTGGCGCCGACACGCTTCCTGCTGGGTTCCAGCCTGGTCCTGGACGTCGGCCAGAAGCTCGATGTGGAGCAGATGCGCCTGCGCCTGGAGGCCGCCGGCTACCGCTGCGTGGACACGGTCTACGAACATGGCGAGTTCGCCGTCCGTGGCGCCCTGATCGACCTGTTCCCCATGGGCAGCGACCTGCCCTATCGCATCGACCTGTTCGATGACGAGATCGAAACCCTGCGCACCTTCGACCCGGAAACCCAGCGCTCGGTGGACAAGGTGGAATCCATCCGCCTGCTGCCGGCCCGCGAGTTCCCGCTGGACAAGAAGGCCGTCACCGATTTCCGCGGACGCTTCCGCGAGCGCTTCGACGTCGACTTCCGCCGCTGCCCCATCTACCAGGACCTGGCCAGCGGCATCACGCCGGCGGGCATCGAGTACTACCTGCCGCTGTTCTTCGAAGAGACGGCGACCCTGTTCGACTACCTGCCGACAGACACCCAAGTGTTCTCCCTGCCCGGCATCGAGCAGGCCGCCGAGCAGTTCTGGACCGATGTGCGCAACCGCTACGAGGAACGCCGCGTCGACCCCGAGCGTCCACTGGTTCCGCCCGCCGAACTGTTCCTCCCGGTGGAAGACTGCTTCGCCCGCCTGAAGGGCTCGCCCCGCCTGGTGCTGAGCCAGGAAGACATCGAGCCGGGCGTCGGTCGCGAGCGCTTCTCCGCCCGCGCCCTGCCGGACCTCGCCATCCAGGCCAAGGCCAGCGAACCGATGGCTGCGCTGCGACGCTTCATCGAGGAGTTCCCCGGCCGTGTGCTGTTCAGCGCCGAATCCGCCGGCCGCCGCGAAGTGCTGCTGGAAATGCTCGCGCGCCTCAAGCTGCGCCCACAGGAAGTGGACGGCTGGCCGGACTTCGTCGCCAGCTCCGAGCGCCTGGCCATTACCATCGCGCCGCTGGATGAAGGCCTGTTGCTGGACGACCCGGGCTTGGCGCTGATCGCCGAAAGCCCGCTGTTCGGCCAGCGCGTGATGCAGCGTCGCCGTCGCGAACGCCGCGGTGACGCCGGCGACAACGTGATAAAGAACCTCGCCGAGCTGCGCGAAGGTGCGCCGGTGGTGCACATCGACCACGGCGTTGGCCGCTACCTGGGCCTGGTCACCCTTGAAATCGACGGCCAGGCCGCCGAATTCCTCGCCCTGCAGTACGCCGAGGAAGCCAAGCTCTATGTGCCGGTAGCCAGCCTGCACCTGATCGCCCGTTACACCGGCAGCGACGACGCCCTGGCACCCTTGCACCGCCTGGGCTCGGAAGCCTGGCAGAAGGCCAAGCGCAAGGCCGCAGAACAGGTCCGCGACGTCGCCGCCGAGCTGCTGGACATCTACGCCCGCCGCGCCGCCCGCGAAGGTTACGCCTTCAAGGACCCGAAGGCCGACTACGCGACCTTCTCCGCCGGCTTCCCCTTCGAGGAAACCCCGGACCAGCAGGCCGCCATCGAAGCCGTACTGGGCGACATGCTCGCGCCCAAGCCCATGGACCGCCTGGTGTGCGGCGACGTCGGCTTCGGCAAGACCGAGGTCGCCATGCGCGCTGCCTTCGTCGCGGTGCACAGCGGCAAGCAGGTCGCCGTACTGGTACCCACCACCCTCCTCGCCCAGCAGCACTACAACAGCTTCCGCGACCGTTTCGCCGACTGGCCGGTAACCGTGGATGTAATGAGCCGCTTCAAGTCGGCCAAGGAAGTGGAAGGTGCGGCGCGGCAGCTGGCCGAAGGCAAGATCGACATCATCATCGGCACCCACAAGCTGCTGCAGGACGACATACGCTTCAAGAACCTGGGCCTTGTGATCATCGACGAAGAACACCGTTTCGGCGTGCGCCAGAAGGAACAGCTGAAGTCCCTGCGCAGCGAGGTGGACATCCTCACCCTCACCGCCACGCCCATTCCGCGAACGCTGAACATGGCCGTGGCCGGCATGCGCGACCTGTCCATCATCGCCACGCCGCCGGCGCGCCGGCTGTCGGTACGCACCTTCGTCATGGAGCGGCAGAAGACCGCGATCAAGGAGGCGCTGCTCCGCGAGTTGTTGCGCGGCGGCCAGGTCTACTACCTGCACAACGAGGTGGCGACCATCGAGAAATGCGCCGCCGAACTGGCCGAACTGGTGCCCGAGGCGCGCATCGCCGTCGGCCACGGCCAGATGCGCGAACGTGAACTCGAACAGGTGATGAGCGACTTCTATCACAAGCGCTTCAACGTGCTGGTGGCCTCGACCATCATCGAAACCGGCATCGACGTGCCCAGCGCCAACACCATCGTCATCGAGCGTGCCGACAAGTTCGGCCTGGCCCAGCTGCACCAGCTGCGCGGCCGCGTCGGCCGTAGCCACCACCAGGCCTACGCCTACCTGCTGACGCCGCCGCGCAAGCAGATGACCCCGGACGCCGAAAAGCGCCTGGAAGCCATCGCCAACGCCCAGGACCTGGGCGCCGGCTTCGTGCTGGCCACCCATGACCTGGAAATCCGCGGCGCCGGCGAGCTCCTCGGCGAGGGCCAGAGCGGCCAGATCCAGGCCGTCGGCTTCACCCTCTACATGGAAATGCTGGAACGCGCGGTGAAAGCCATCCGCAAGGGCGAACAGCCCAACCTGGAACAACCCCTGGGCGGCGGGCCGGAAATCAACCTGCGGGTCCCGGCGCTGATCCCCGAGGATTACCTGCCCGATGTCCACGCGCGCCTGATCCTCTACAAGCGCATCGCCTCGGCCGCGGACGAAGACGGCCTGAAGGAACTGCAGGTGGAGATGATCGACCGCTTCGGCCTGCTGCCCGAACCCAGCAAGCACCTGATACGCCTGACCCACCTCAAGCTGAAGGCGGAAAAACTCGGCATCAGGAAGGTCGATGCCGGCCCGCAGGGTGGCCGCATCGAGTTCGCCGCCGACACCTGCGTCGACCCGCTGGTACTGATCAAGCTGATCCAGGGCCAGCCCAAGCGCTACAAGTTCGAAGGCGCCACCCAGTTCAAGTTCCAGGTGCCCATGGAACGCCCGGAAGAACGCTTCAACACCCTCGAAGCCCTGTTCGAACGCCTGACCCCGCAGTAGTCTGCGGAATGATTGCCCCCATAAGGAACAACCCATGCGTGCCATTCGTAACTTCGCCCTGCTGCTCGCCCTGCTGGCCCCGGCTGCTTTCGCCGACGGCCTCTATTCGGTGGAGATGATCATCTTCCGCCAGTCCGGCGATCCGATTCCCGCCAGCCGGCCGGCGCCGGACGACTGGGCGGCGGGCAGCCAGTCCATCGCAGGCAGCGAGCGCGGCACGGCGCTGGACGGCGAAGCGGCCAAGCTCAATCCCAATGCCGGTTACCAAGTGCTGCTGCACAAGGCCTGGTCGCAGAACCTGTCCGCCACCCCGAACACGGTCTCGGTGACTTCCGGCGAACAGCAGCTCGGCCACTACCCGGTGGAAGGCACCCTGGCACTCACCCTCGATCGCAGCATCGACGCCCAGGCCGACTTCTGGATCAACCAGTTCGACGGCAGCGGCCTGATTCGCAGCAGCGAGCGCCTGCGCCAGGGCACGCGCCTGAAGAACGGCGAACTCACCTTCCTCGACCACGGCAATCTGGGCATCCTGATTCGCATCAGCCCACTCTAAGGCGCCATGAGTGTCCTGCTCGACCAACTGAGGCAACTGGACTGGCGCCTGGACTTCGATCCAGGCGCGCTTTCCCGTGGCCTCAGGTACGCCACGGAAGACCGCGTTCGACTGCTCAGCCTGAGCGAGAAGGCCATCGAGACCAGCTGCGAAGGCTCCGAAGGCCGCTTCTACACGCAACGCATCCGCCTTGCCCCCAAAGGCCTGGGCGTGGTCGGCCATTGCAGTTGCCCGGTGAATTACAACTGCAAGCACTGCGTCGCCGCCATCATCGTATTGCTGGCGCAGCCTTCCGAAGGCTGGCAGGCGCCGCCGCCCCCGGCCGAACGCCTGGTGGACGACCTGCTGCCCCTGCCGCACCTGATCCTCGGCAGCCACGCCCAGAGCCAGTACGACCTGCGCAGCGGGCGCATGGTGGGCAGCCAGCAGCATCGCGCCGGCCTGGTCTTCGAATACGGCAGCGCGCAAATCCACGGCAAGACGGCGAAGCCGGAGCGGCTGCATCACCGCAACAATGGCGAACGCCTGTCCATCGCCCGTCACCCCCGGGCCGAGCAGGCCTGGCGTGATGTCCTGCGCCAGCTGGGCTTCAAGGAAGCGCTGCGGCAGAGCCTGGCGCTACCTGCCAACAGCGCGGAAATGTTCGAGCTGCCCAGCGACGAACAGTGGCTGCATTTCATGCGCGAGCAACTGCCGGCACTGCGCGAGCAAGGCTGGAAGATCGATATTCGCCCGGGCTTCCAGTTCGACCTCACCCAGGTGGAGGGCTGGTACGCCGAAGTGGACGAGGCGCCGGGCCGCGAGTGGTTCGACCTGGAGCTGGGCATCGTCGTCGAGGGCCGCCGCATCAGCCTGCTGCCGGTGCTTCTGCGCCTGATCCAGCGCAACCCCGAATTGCTCGATCCGCAGAACCTGCAACGACGCAAGGACGATGAGCAGCTGCGCCTGCAACTGGATGCCACTCGCGCTGTCGACGGCCGTCCACTGCAGGTGATGCTGCCGTTCTCCCGCCTCAAGCCGGTGCTGACCACCCTGGGCGAGCTCTACCAGCGCGATCAGGACCCGGCCCAGGGCCTGCGCCTGTCCCGCCCCGATGCGGCGCGACTGAGCCAGCTGGAAGGCCTCGACCTGCAATGGCAGGGCGGCGACGAGCTACGCGAACTGGCACGCAAACTGCGCGACAGCGGCAAGGTCACCATCACTCCGCCCAAGGGTCTGAATGCCGAACTCCGTCATTACCAACTGGAGGGCCTCGCCTGGCTGCAGACCCTGCGGGACGTCAACGCCGGCGGCATCCTGGGTGACGACATGGGCCTGGGCAAGACCCTGCAAACGCTGGCCCATCTGCTGCTGGAGAAGGAAAGCGGCCGCCTCGATCGGCCCGCCCTGGCGGTAATGCCCACCAGCCTCATCCCGAACTGGCTCGATGAGGCAGAACGCTTTGCACCGGACCTGCGCGTGCTTGCCCTGCATGGCCCCGGCCGGAATAAGAGTTTCGAGCGGATGGCCGAGCACGACCTGCTGCTCACCACCTACGCCCTGCTCCCCCGGGATCTGGAGCATTTCGCCGAATTGCCGCTGCACCTGCTGATCCTCGACGAGGCGCAATTCATCAAGAACCCCACCAGCAAGGCGGCCCAGGCGGTACGTCAGCTGGAGGCCCGCCATCGGCTCTGCCTCACCGGCACGCCGCTGGAAAATCATCTGGGCGAACTCTGGTCGCTGTTCCATTTCCTGATGCCGGGCTGGCTCGGCGACAGCCAGAGCTTCCTGCGCAACTACCGCAATCCCATCGAAAAACACGGCGACACCACCCGCCTGGCCCATCTCAATGCCCGCCTCAAGCCCTTCCTGCTGCGTCGCAGCAAGGAAGCGGTGGCCACCGAGCTGCCGGCCAAGAGCGAGATCACCCAATGGGTCGAACTCAGCGACCGCCAACGCGACCTGTATGAAACCGTGCGCCTGGCGATGGATCACAAGGTGCGCGACGAGATTGGCCGCAAGGGGCTCGCACGCAGCCAGATCGTGATCCTGGAAGCACTGCTGAAGCTGCGCCAGGTGTGCTGCGACACCCGCCTGATCGAAGAGAGCGGTACCCGCATGCGCGGCAGCAGCTCAGGCAAGCTGGACAGCCTGATGGAGATGCTGGAGGAGCTGATCGCCGAGGGCCGCAAGGTGCTGCTGTTCTCCCAGTTCACCAGCATGCTCGCCCTGATCGAGGAAGAACTGCATAAGCGCAACATCGATCATGTGCAGATCACTGGCGCCACCCGCGACCGGCGCACACCGGTGAAGCGCTTCCAGAACGGCGAGGTTCCGCTGTTCCTTATCAGCCTCAAGGCCGGCGGCACCGGTCTCAATCTCACCGCCGCCGACACGGTGATCCACTACGACCCCTGGTGGAACCCGGCAGTGGAACGCCAGGCGACCGACCGCGCCTATCGCATCGGCCAGGACAAGCCGGTTTTCGTCTATCGGCTGATTTCGCGGGGAACGGTGGAAGAGAAGATCCAGCAGCTGCAGGCCCAGAAAGCTGCGCTGGCACGGGGCATCCTGGACGGTCGCGAGAAGGAAGGCTGGCGCCTGGCCGAAGAGGACATCGATGCCCTCTTCGCCCCCCTGCCGCGCCTGGGCTGAGAAACGACAGATTCGCAGGGTGCGCCGCGCACGGCGCACCCTGCGCATGGAGGGGCCTTAAGCCTTCAGCACGTGGGCCAGGACGCTGCGCACCTTGCCGATGCCCTCGGCCAGGGCGGCCTCGATCTCGGCCATGGTGATGATGCCTTCGGACTTGCCGGCGGCCGGATTGACCACCAGCGACAGGCAGGCATAAGGCAGGTTCAGCTCACGCGCCAGCGCCGCCTCGGGCATGCCGGTCATGCCGACGATGTCGCAGCCGTCGCGCTCCAGGCGGGCGATCTCCGCCACGGTTTCCAGGCGCGGCCCCTGGGTGCAGCCATAGACGCCAAAATCACTGTGCGGGATGTCGCAGGCGTTCAGGGCCGCCAGCAGCCGGGCGCGCAGCGCCTCGTCATAGGGGTGGCTGAAGTCGATATGGGTGACGTGATCCAGGTCACCCTCGAAGAAGGTGCCGATGCGCCCATGGGTGTAGTCGATCAGTTGATGCGGCACAACCAGGTGCCCGCTGCCCATGGCCGGATGGATGCCGCCTACCGCGTTCACCGCGATCACCGCCTCGGCACCGGCACGCCTGAGGGCCCAGAGGTTCGCGCGGTAGTTCACCTGGTGCGGCGGAATCCGGTGCGGATGTCCGTGACGGGCCAGGAACAGCACGTCATGCCCGGCGTACTCGCCATGGACGATACCTGCCGACGGCGCGCCGTAGGGCGTTTCGGGGTTGAGCAGGGCTTTCATGCTCAGGCCTTCGAGCTGGGTCAGGCCTGTTCCACCAATGATGGCGTAGACGGTCATGTCGGTTCCTCAATCGATCAACTGAGCATCGCGCAGGGCCGCAACGGCCTGCAGCCAGCGGGGATCCTGGCGGTATTCGGTGCCCGGGAAGGCACGGCGGCGCATCCGCGCCAGACTCGCCGGCGGCTTGGCGCCGAGGCGCTGCAGACGTTCCAGGGCCAGCTCGGCCGAAGCCCGGTCGTTGCACACCAGTCCCATGTCACAACCGGCGGTCAGCGCCGCTTCGATGCGCTCGGCGGCATCGCCCACCACGTGGGCGCCCGCCATGGAGAGGTCATCACTGAAGATGACGCCGGAGAAATTCAGCTCGCCACGGAGGATTTCCTGCAGCCAGCGCCGGGAGAAGCCGGCGGGCTGGTTGTCCACCTGCGGATAGATCACATGTGCCGGCATCATGCCATCCAGCTCGGCAGCCAGGCGGGCGAAGGGAATCAGGTCGCTCTGGCGGATCTGCTCCAGGCTGCGCTCGTCGCTGGGAATCGCTACATGGGAGTCGGCCTCCGCCCAGCCGTGGCCGGGAAAATGCTTGCCGGTCGCGGCCATGCCGGCCTGGCGCAGGCCGCGGATGAAGGCACCCGCCAGGCGCGTGGCGCGCTCCGGGTCACCTTCGAAGGCACGACTGCCGACTACCGCACTACGCTGGTGGTCGAGGTCCAGGACCGGGGCGAAGCTGATGTCCAGGCCTGCGGCGAGCACTTCGGTCGCCATCAGCCAGCCGCACTGCTCCGCCAGTTGCTCGGCGTTGTCGTTGTCCGCGAGGGCGCGCATGGCGGGCAGGCGCAGGAAACCCTGGCGCAGGCGCTGTACACGTCCGCCTTCCTGGTCGACCGCAAGGATCAGGTCGGGGCGGACCGCGCGGATGGAAGCACAAAGCTCACGCACCTGACGCGGGCTTTCGATGTTGCGGGCGAAGATGATCAGACCGGCGACTTCCGGCTGACGGAGGATCTGCCGATCCTCGGCGGTCAACCAGGTGCCGCCGATATCCAGCATCAGGGAACCTTGCATGGAAAATCCTTAAGAGAGTTGTGCCGCAGCCCAGTCCGGGCAAGGCGCTTCGTCTATGCGTACCGCACAGTGGACGGGCACGCGATCGAAGAGTTCCAGCACGTCGGCGTTGCGCAGACGAATGCAACCATGGGATAGCGGTACCCCCATGGGTTCAGTATCTGGCGTACCGTGCAGGTAGATATAGCGGCGGAAGCTGTCCACCTGGCCGAGGCGATTGCGGCCAGGCTCGCAACCGCTCAGCCAGAGGATGCGGGTGAGTATCCAGTCCCTTCCGGGAAATCGTTCGTGCAATTCGGCGTTCCAGACCTCACCGGTCCAGCGCCGCCCACGCAGAACAGCCCCCAGGGGCAAGCCGTCGCCAATTCGCGCACGGATCTGGTGCAATCCTCGGGGGGTGCAATTGGAGCCACTGGTTTCGCCCGCGCCATTCAGGGCGGTGGAAACAGGCATGCGCAGCACCAACTGCCCCTTGGCGAAGCCATAGAGCTGTTGGTCGGCGATGGAGATATGCAGGAAATCGAGGTTTTGCATGGGCCGCAAGCTTAGCCGATCAGCCAGTCTGCGCCCAAGTGGATTTAAGCCTTGGCGGGGGCGGCCGGTGCCTTGTTGCGCGGCTTGAGCACCGCGTTGGCCAACGCTTCGTCGGTGACTCCGGTTTCGGCGCGCATGCCGGCGGCCAGGAACGGCACCATCAGCCGCATCACCTGCTCGATGGAGGTGTTCACACCGAAGTCGTTTTCCGCCATCGCCCGCAGCGCCTTGATCCCCGACATGCTGAACGCCGCGGCGCCGAGCATGAAATGCACGCGCCAGAACAGCTCCAGCGGCGGCACCTTGGGCGCGGATTCGTTCACCAGCAGCATGTAGCGGCGGAAAACCTTGCCATACACCTCTTCGAGGTACTTGCGCAGGTGGCCCTGGCTCTGACTGAATGCGAGTCCGAGCAGACGCATGAAGATGGACAGGTCGTTACCGCTGCGGGGCTTTACTGCAAGGGCTTGCTCGACGAGCATTTCCAGCAGTTCTTCGAGGCTGGCCTTGCTCTCCGCCCTGGCTTGGCGGCGATCCAGCTCTCGTTCGAGGCTTTGGCAGAACGGACCGAGGAAACGCGAGAAGACCGCCTGGATCAGCGCCTTCTTCGAGCCGAAGTGATAGTTCACAGCTGCCAGGTTGACCCCGGCCTTGCTGGTGATCAGGCGCAACGAGGTTTCGGCGAAGCCCTTCTCCGCGAACAGCTGTTCCGCAGCATCCAGAATGCGTTCTACGGTTTCCGACTGGGCCATGGCTCCTCCGCCTGACAAACACTTGTTTGAAACATACGTTTCAGCCCGCCAACTTGTCAAGCCGTGCCCACCATTATCTGACGCAGTGGTCACTCATCGAGCCAGCGGATCTTCCCGACCATTGGTCGACCCTTGTCCTTACCCTCCCTGAAAAAGAAGCGTTGCCAAGGTCGGATCACTGTATATAATTCCAGTCACTGTATAAAAAGACAGAGCGCCACCATGCTGAAACTGACGCCACGCCAAGCCGAGATTCTCGCATTCATCAAGCGCTGCCTTGAAGACAACGGCTTCCCCCCGACCCGCGCGGAAATTGCCCAGGAACTCGGCTTCAAGTCCCCCAATGCCGCCGAAGAGCACCTCAAGGCCCTGGCCCGCAAGGGCGCAATCGAGATGACACCGGGCGCCTCCCGCGGCATTCGCATCCCCGGATTCGAACCCGGCCACAGCAACGAAGACGATGGCCTTCCGGTGATCGGCCGGGTCGCTGCCGGCGCGCCGATCCTGGCCCAACAGAACATCGAAGAATCCTGCCGCATCAACCCCGACTTCTTCCACCCTCGCGCCGACTATCTGCTGCGCGTTCGCGGCATGTCCATGAAGGATATCGGCATCTACGACGGCGACCTGCTGGCCGTACACAGCACCCGCGAAGCCCGCAATGGACAGGTAGTGGTTGCCCGCCTAGGCGAGGAAGTCACCGTCAAGCGCTTCAAGCGTGAAGGCGACAAGGTCTGGCTGATTGCCGAAAACCCCGAGTTCGCCCCCATAGAAGTGAACCTGGATGAACAGGACCTGGTGATCGAAGGTTTGAGTGTCGGCGTGATCCGCCGCTAAAGGAGGCGTTATGCAGTTCCCGCAGTCGCTTGGCCGGTCCCAGCTCCCACTGTTCCACGATGCCATCCTGGCCAATCCCGTGGTACCGATGCTGACCGATGTGGTCGAAGATCCGCTCCCGGAAGAGCCGGAAGCATTCAGCGAACTATCCCTGCGCGGCGCCACCGGGCACTGCCGGAACCTCCTGGCCTCGGTATTGCGGGAACTGAGCGAGGAGCAGGACGCGCGCTGGCTGACGCTGATCGGTGCTCCCGCCGGCCTGACCCGCGACTGGCTGCGCGAATCCGGACTCAATCGGGAACGCATCCTGATCCTGCAACCACGCGGTGAGCAAAGCGCCCTGGAACTGGCTTGCGAGGCCCTGCGACTGGGCCGTAGCCACACCGTCGTCAGCTGGTTGCGCCTGGGGCAGAAAGCCAGGCAACGACTGGCCCACGCCGCACGCCAAGGTGGCGCACAGAGCCTGAATATCCTGTTGGGTTGACTGAGCGTCGGGGCCTGGGAAGACCTGGGCCCTGTGACATCAGACGGCAACCGAATCAGCGGAAGATCCGGTTCCGGAGATCAATGCAGGACGCGCGGACCTTCGTGATGGTCCATATCACCTTCGGCCAGACGACCAGCCATCTGAACGCCAACATTCAGCATGGCCTTGGCAACTTCCAGATGGTGCCCCTGAAGGAACGCCTTGGCGTCAGCGGAGAAATCCAGCGTCACCAACGCTTCCTCGTCCTCGGCCCGGCGCAGGATGATGCGCCCGTCAGGCAATTCGACTATTTCCAGAAAGGACGTTGGCATAGGTTCATATCTCCACGAAAGCGGACATTGTACCAGCGAGCCGCCAGCACGCCCTAGCCCGTCGATCAAATCAGCACTCGCTGAGCGTTTCCCGGAAGCGCAAGGCGAGGGATTTGAGATTCTGCCTCCACGACTCAAGACACTCCCGCGACAGCGGCGGCGCATCCTCTTCCACGCTGACGGCAGTGATCAGCGGCAAGGTCGGATTGACCTTCGCCTGCCTGGGCGCCTGCGGCGGCTGGAACAGCGCGGAATAGGCTGCAAGGAGTTCAGCCAGCCAGGTTTCCCTCTGCTGGGCGAGCTCCACCAGTTCGGCCAACTCAGGGCTGGGGGCGGCCGCCAGCACGTCTTGCGTCAGCAGTGATTCGACGCGCGGAGCGTTGGCCTCCGGAAGACGGTAGTAACCAGCGATCTCATGGCACAAGCCGAGCAACGCACCGTAGAGATGGAAGAGCGATGCTTCCCGCGCGGATTGCACCAGCGCCTGAGCGTTCATCGCCCTGCTCTCTTCCGCCTTGCGCCAGGATTCCAGCGACAAGCCAGCGAAGAAGATCTTCTGGTTGGTGCGGGTATAAAGCTCGTGGGCCATGACGGCACCCTCCACAGGTGATTCAGGCAGTATATGCGCGCCCGGTGCCGGGCGCGCTGCAGTCGGTCAGCGCTTGTCTTCGACCTTCCACTTGCCGCCATCGAAGAATGCGCGCCAGCCGGTAGGCTTGCCGTCCACCTCGGTCTGCACGTACTGCTCCTTGGTCTTGCGACTGAAGCGAATCACCGCCGGACGACCCTCGGGGTCCTTCTTCGGCGCGTCGAGCAGGTAGTGATACTTCGCGTCCAGCTCATCCTTGTGCGGGATCAGCTCCTGCACCAGCGGCGCACGGGTTTCCCGGTTCTTCGGAAACTGGCTGGCAGCCAGGAACAGGCCAGATGCGCCGTCGCGCAGCACATAGATGTCGTCGACCTTCTCGCACTTCAGCTCCGGCATGCGGATCGGATCGATCTTCGGCGGCGCAGCCTCGCCGCTCTTCAGCAGCTTGCGGGTGTTCTTGCAACTGGCGTTGGTGCAGCCGAAGAACTTGCCGAAACGCCCGGTCTTGAGCTGCATCTCGCTGCCACACTTGTCGCACTCCAGGCTCGGACCTTCATAGCCCTTGATGCGGTATTGGCCCTGTTCGATCTCGTAACCCGAGCAATCCGGATTGTTGCCGCAGATATGCAATTTGCGGGTTTCATCCAGCAGATAGGCATCCATCGCAGTCGCGCAGATCGGGCAGCGATGCTTGCCACGCAACACGCGGGACTCCGATTCACCCTCGTCATCCGCGGCGATTTCGTCGCCCGGCACGAGGTTGATGGTGGCCTTGCAGCGCTCTTTCGGCGGCAGGCTGTAGCCCGAGCAACCGAGGAACACACCGGTCGAGGCGGTACGGATCATCATCGGACGGCTGCACTCGCGGCAGGGAATGTCGGTCAGCGTCGGTTGGTTGGCACGCATGCCCTTGTCGGTGCCTTCGGCCAGTTCCAGCTTCTTCTTGAAGTCGCCGTAGAACTCGTCGAGCAGATGCTTCCAGTCACGCTCGCCCTGGGCAACGTCGTCCAGGTGCTCTTCCATGCTGGCGGTGAAGCCGTAGTCCATCAGGTTGGCGAAGCTTTCATTCAGGCGTTCGGTAACGATGTCGCCCATCTTCTCGGCGTAGAAACGACGGTTGTGCACCGTGACGTAACCACGCTCCTGAATGGTGGAGATGATCGCCGCGTAAGTGGATGGACGGCCGATGCCGCGCTTTTCCAGCTCCTTGACCAGGCTGGCCTCGGAGTAGCGCGCCGGCGGCTTGGTGAAGTGCTGGCTGGGATCGAGCTTGAGCAGCTCAAGCAGTTCACCCTCGCTCATTTCCGGCAGGACGTCGTCCTCGCCCGGTTTGCTCTGCTGCGGCAGGACGCGGGTGTAACCGTCGAACTTGAGAATGCGGCCCTTGGCGCGCAGCTCGAACTTGCCGGCAGCAACGCTGACGCTGGTGGACAGGTACTCGGCCGGCGGCATCTGGCACGCCACGAACTGGCGCCAGATCAGATCGTATAGGCGCTCGGCATCACGTTCCATGCCGGACAGCTGGTTCGGCCGCAGATTGACGTCGGACGGACGGATCGCCTCGTGGGCCTCCTGGGCGCCTTCCTTGCTGGAATAGACGTTCGCCTTGGACGGCAGGTACTTCTGACCAAACTCGCCCTCGATGAAACCACGCACCATGGCAATGGCGTCGGCGGAGAGGTTGGTCGAGTCGGTACGCATATAGGTGATGTAGCCGGCCTCATAGAGGCGCTGAGCCATCATCATGGTCTTCTTCACCCCGAAGCCCAGGCGGTTGCTCGCGGCCTGCTGCAGGGTGGAGGTAATGAAGGGCGCGGACGGCCGGCTGGAGGTCGGCTTGTCCTCGCGCTTGGCCACGGTGTAGCTGGAAGCCTTGAGCTTCTCCAGGGCCGCCATGGCCTGGGCCTCGTTCAGCGGCTTGAAGGCTTCGCCATTCTCCCGGGCCACTTCGAAGCGGACCTTGGCGCCCTTCGCAGTGCCGAGGTCGGCATGCACTTCCCAGTACTCTTCGGGTACGAAGGCACGGATTTCGCGCTCGCGCTCCACCACCAGCTTCACCGCCACCGACTGCACACGGCCGGCGGACAGGCCACGGGCGATTTTCTGCCAGAGCAGCGGCGAGACCATGTAGCCCACCACGCGATCGAGGAAGCGGCGCGCCTGCTGGGCGTTGACGCGGTTGATGTCGAGCTCGCCGGGCTGGGAGAAGGCCTCCTGGATGGCCTTCTTGGTGATCTCGTTGAACACCACGCGCTTGTAGCGGCTGTCATCGCCACCGATAGATTCCCGCAGGTGCCAGGCGATGGCCTCCCCTTCGCGGTCCAAGTCGGTTGCGAGATAGATGGTGTCGGCATCCTTGGCCAGGCGGCGCAGTTCTTCGATCACCTTTTCCTTGCCGGGAAGGATCTCGTACTTCGCCTTCCAGCCATGATCGGGGTCGACGCCCATGCGCGCGACCAGTTGGCGCTTGGCCTTTTCCTTGGCGGACAGGGCCGGTGCTTCGCCGGCGGTCTTGCCGCGCTTGGCCGGTTCCTTGGCGGCACTGGCCGAACCGCTGGTGGGAAGGTCACGGATATGGCCGATGCTCGACTTCACCACGTACTGGTTGCCCAGGTACTTGTTGATGGTCTTGGCCTTGGCCGGGGATTCCACGATGACCAGCGATTTGCCCATGGATCGGTGTGTTCCTGAATGAAATATGTAAAAGGCGGGAGCCGCCTGTCGCGGCACCGCTATATATAGTGGCCGGCGCAACGCGGTCAAGCGCGCGCCTGGCTGCCCCAAGCCCCTCAGGGCTGTGGGAACGGGTCCGGTTCGGCACTCACCAGAGCGAAGCGCGCAATCTGCTCGCCGTCCACCTGAACCGTTTCGGTGAACATGCTGAGCGGACGCACCCAGAGGCCGTATTCGCCGTAGAGCGCCTGGTAGACCACCAGCTCCTCCTCCGTCTCGGAATGCCGCGCAATGCCGATGACCCGGTACTGCTGACCCTTGTAGTGACGATAGAGACCCGGTTGCAGGCTCATGGTTGCCTCACTGTGATGAATGCAGGCTATCCCGCAAAGGTTGCGCATGGTGCCGTGTGATTCGGCATGAAGCCAGCCCTTGCATGAAAATTCCTACGAAGTATCTCCACATAAAAGCAAAAACCGGGGCACGGGGCCCCGGTTTCTTCATCTGTCTTGCGCGCCCGGAAGACTCACACGCGCTCGAAGATGGTGGTGATGCCCTGGCCGAGGCCCACGCACATGGTGGACAGGCCGAAGGTACCGCCGTTCTGCTTCATCACGTTCAGCAAGGTGCCGGAGATACGGGCACCGGAGCAGCCGAACGGGTGACCCAGGGCGATGGCGCCGCCGTGCAGGTTGACCTTCTGGTCCATCTTGTCGAGGAGCTTGAGGTCCTTCAGCACCGGCAGGGCCTGGGCGGCGAAGGCTTCGTTGAGCTCGACGAAGTCTATGTCATCCATGGTCAGGCCGGCACGCTTGAGCGCCTTCTTGGTGGACGGCACCGGGCCGTAACCCATGATCGCCGGATCGACGCCGGCAACCGCCATCGCACGCACAACGGCCATCGGCTGGATGCCCAGGTCCAGGGCACGCTGGGCGCTCATCACGATCATGCAGGAAGCGCCATCGGTGATCTGCGAGGACGTACCTGCAGTCACGGTGCCGCCTTTCGGGTTGAACGCCGGCTTGAGGCCGGCCAGGCTTTCCAGCGTCGTCTCCGGACGAATGGTTTCGTCGAAGTCGAACACTTTCAGGAAGCCGTTCTCGTCGTAGCCCTGCATCGGGATGATTTCATCCTTGAACTTGCCTTCGACGGTGGCCTTGTGGGCCAGCTGGTGCGAACGCACGCCGAACTGGTCCTGGGCTTCGCGGCTGATGCCATGCATCTTGCCGAGCATTTCGGCGGTCAGGCCCATCATGCCGGACGCCTTGGCGGCATACAGGGACATGTGCGGGTTCGGGTCGACGCCGTGCATCATGCCAACGTGGCCCATGTGCTCCACGCCACCCACCACGAACACGTCGCCGTTACCGGTCTGGATGGCCTGCACGGCAGTGTGCAGGGCGCTCATGGAGGAGCCGCACAGACGGCTGACGGTCTGGCCGGCACTGCTGTGGGGGATCTGGGTCATCAGCGACGCCATGCGTGCGATGTTCCAGCCCTGCTCCAGGGTCTGGTTCACGCAGCCCCAGATCACATCCTCGACTTCCGCCGGGTCGACCTTGGTGTTGCGCTCCAGCAGTTTGCTGATCAGGTGTGCCGACATGTCTTCGGCACGGGTGTTGCGGTGCATGCCACCCTTGGAGCGACCCATCGGGGTGCGGCCGAAGTCGACAATGACTGCATCTCTAGGATTCAGGCTCATATTCTTCACTCTCGCTCAATTAGCCGAAAAACTTCTGGCCGTTCTTGGCCATTTCGCGAAGCTTGGCGGTCGGGTGGTACAGCGCGCCCAGGTCAGCGTACTTGTCGGCGATTGCCACGAACTCGGCCACGCCGATGCTGTCGATGTAACGCAGCGCACCACCACGGAAGGGCGGGAAGCCGATGCCGTAGATCAGGCCCATGTCGGCCTCGGCAGCGGTCGATACGATGCCGTCTTCCAGGCAGCGTACGGTTTCCAGGCACAGCGGGATCATCATGAAGTTGATGATGTCTTCGTCGGTCAGCTCACGCTGTTCCTTGACGATCGGCTTCAGCACTTCGTAGGCGACCGGGTCGGAGACCTTCTTCGGCTTGCCGCGCTTGTCCATTTCGTAGGCGTAGAAGCCCTTGCCGTTCTTCTGGCCCAGGCGGTTGGCTTCGTACATCACGTCGACGGCAGTCTTGCCTTCGACAGCCATGCGATCCGGGAAGCCTTCAGCCATTACATCGCGACCGTGGTGGCCGGTGTCGATGCCGACCACGTCGGACAGGTAGGCCGGGCCCATGGGCCAGCCGAACTTCTCCATGATCTTGTCGATGCGGACGAAGTCGACGCCCAGTTCCAGCAGCTTGGCGAAGCCACCGAAGTACGGGAACAGCACGCGGTTCACCAGGAAGCCGGGGCAGTCGTTCACCACGATCGGGTTCTTGCCCATCTTCTTGGCGTAGGCAACGGTGGTGGCAACCGCCACATCGCTGGACTTCTCGCCGCGGATCACTTCCACCAGCGGCATCATGTGCACCGGGTTGAAGAAGTGCATGCCGACGAAGTTCTCCGGACGCTTCAGGGCCTGCGCCAGGTAGCTGATGGAGATGGTGGAGGTGTTGGAAGCAATGATGGCGTCTTCACGAACGTGACCTTCCACTTCAGCCAGCACGGCGTGCTTGACCTTCGGGTTCTCGACCACGGCCTCAACCACGATGTCGACGTCGCCGAAATCGCCATAGGACATGGTCGGACGGATCGCGTTCAGGGCTTCAGCCATCTGCTCGGGCTTCATGCGGCCCTTTTCGACGCGCTTGCCGAGCAGCTTGGAAGCTTCCTTCAGACCCATCTGGATACCCTCTTCGCGGATATCCTTCATCAGGATCGGAGTGCCCTTGGAGGCGGACTGGTAGGCGATGCCGCCCCCCATGATGCCAGCACCGAGCACGGCAGCCAGTTTCACGTCCCTGGCGGCTTCGTCGTACTGCTTGCCTTTTTTCTTCAGCTCCTGGTCATTCAGGAACAGGCCGATCAGGCTGGTGGCAACCGAAGTCTTGGCCAGCTTCACGAAACCGGCGGCTTCGACTTCCAGCGCCTTGTCACGACCGAAGTTGGCCGCTTTCTGGATGGTCTTGATGGCTTCTACCGGGGCGGGGTAGTTCGGACCGGCCTGGCCAGCGACGAAGCCCTTGGCGGTCTCGAAAGCCATCATCTGTTCGATGGCATTGAGCTTGAGCTTTTCCAGCTTGGGCTGGCGCTTGGCCTTGAAGTCCAGCTCGCCGGAGATGGCGCGCTTGGCCAGGTCCAGGGCGGCAGCCTGCAGCAGCTCGGGAGTGACCACGGCGTCGACGGCGCCGACTTTCAGGGCGTCTTCGGCACGGTTTTCCTTGCCGGAGGCGATCCACTCGATGGCGTTATCGGTACCGATGATGCGCGGCAGGCGCACGGTACCGCCGAAGCCCGGGTAAATGCCCAGTTTGACTTCCGGCAGACCGATCTTGGCTGCGGTGCTCATCACGCGGTAATCGGCTGCCAGACACATTTCCAGGCCGCCACCCAGGGCGATGCCGTTGATGGCTGCAACAGTGGGGACTTCGAGGTCTTCGAAGGCGCTGAAGATCTTGTTGGCTTCGAGGTTGCCGGCAACCAGTTCTTCGTCGGGCAGCCGGAAGTTGTCGACGAATTCGGTGATATCGGCGCCGACGATGAAGACGTCCTTGCCGCTGCTGACAATCACGCCCTTGACCGAAGCATCGGCCTTGATGGCTGCGACTGCATCACGCAGTTCGTTCAGGGTGAGACGGTTGAACTTGTTGACGGACTCACCCTTGAGGTCGAATTTCAGTTCGACGATACCGCCCTCAAGAGCCTTAACCGTGATGGCTTTACCTTCGTAAATCATCAACTGATCTCCACGGTTTGGGAAACTGGACTGTACGCATCGGAGCCAACCGGTGGACTCGCCTCCCGGCGCAGCCGGAGCATAGTCCCGATCGGTAGGGCGCACCCGCCGATACGATATTCGGGCTGTATGGCTAGAATCACCGCACAAGACAAACGCTTGATTCATACGCCCGTTTGATTTGGGTGAGCGGAGATTCAGGGAAAAGTCGGCGCTTGTCAATCTCGCAACGTGACCGCCCGGCCACGTTCGAAACGCCCTGCCAATGGCCTCGCGCCCCATCTGGCGAGATGGGCGGCAGAAATTCACGCGGGTGATCGCGACCTATCACGATCGCCACTGATTGGCGCAAATGCCCTCGGCAGGCCGCTGGCAAATTGCCTGCCCCACGCGTACATTCGAGCCACTCGAGCCGCCAGAATTCGAGCGCCAGAACAACAACAATCAAGGCCAATGGACCACGGAGACGCCCCCATGACGAGCCGCCTGCTTGCCATTCTGCTGGGTACCCTGCTCACCCTTCCCGTTTTCGCCTCCACTCAGACCTCCCCGGCGGACAGCCTCCTCAAGCTGCACCAGATGCGCCTGGCAGCCCAGCGCAGTCTCGGCGACTTCTATATGTACAACAGCATGGAAGGCGACCAGCGCTACGCGCGCCTGATCGATGAGTCGGTGCAGCGAGCGGATGCCCTCCTGAAGGAGCTGGGCGAGATGCCGGGCGAAACCTCGAAAGTCCTGCGCACCCAGCTGGCGCAGGAATGGCAGAGCTACAACGGCGAACTGACCGGCTTGGTCAGCACGCTCAAGCAGCAGGGCTTTACCGACCTGCAACCGATAGCCGACCTGACCGCCCGCAACAAGCGCCTTTTGGACCTCGCCAGCGAGCTCTACGCCAACATCCAGCAGGAGGGCGCATTCCAGGTCCCACCCCTGACCCAGCGCAGCCGCGACCAGAGCCTGCTGATGCAGACCATCGCCGTGGATTACGCCTCGCGCAGCGCTTCCATCGGCGGCAGCTTCATGGGGGGCAGCGGCGGCAAGGCCATCGACGAACTGGCCGGTGACTTCGCCACCCGGCTGGCCAGCCTGGAACAGGCGCCGCAGAACACGCCGGAAATCCGCCGGGCGCTGGATGGCATCAGCACCAAATGGCGCTATATCGAAAAATCACTGAAGAACTACAACGAGAACAGCGTTCCGTTCCTCATTAACAAGTACTCGGACCGCATCATCGAAGGTCTTGAGGACGTCTCCGCGCGCTACGCGGCAGTCCAGAGCTGAACCGCCGGCACCCGGCGCGGCGCCGACAACGTTGCGCCCAACCTTCAGGCCAGGGCCTTCAGCGCGTCGGCGATGCGCTGCAGGTCTTCGGCCGTGCCCCGCTCGCCCCAGTAGAGAGCGACCATCTGCGCACTGGCTTCCACCTTGTAGACATCCTTCGGCAAGCCCGCCAGATGGGCCAGCACCGCTGCGTCCTCGCAAGGCTCGCGCCACTGGTTCAGCCACTTGCCGGGCTCGCTCTGCCAGTAACACCAGGCCTCGCGCCCGCGCAGGCGTGGCCGATGATATTGGGCGCAGGAATGCGGCGGTTCCTGGACCAGCCAGTGGGGCCACTCCTGGCGCGACAGCTGCATGGCCAGCCCCATTCGCCGCGCCTGCATGCGCAGCTCCATGCGGCCTCGCTGCCCCTTCGAAGGCACCAGCCAGACCAGCGGGCTGAGCACTACCAGAAGGAGCAACATGACAATCCAGAAAGTCATAAAGGTTATCTCCGCGCAAAAGCCTGTGTTAAACGTTCCGGACAGCCATACTTGTGAATATGTGAAATCTTAAGGAGGAGTCACCCCATGCCCTACCAGCACATTCTGGTCGCCGTCGACCTTACCGATGAATGCCATCCGGTCGTGCGTCGTGCCCAGGCGCTGGCCCAGGCCAACAAGGCCAAGCTGTCGCTGGTGCACATAGTCGAACCGATGGCCATGGCCTTCGGCGGCGATGTACCCATGGACCTCTCCATGCTGCAGCAACAGCAATTCGAACAGGCCCGCGAGCGCCTGCAGACCTTCGCCGGCGCTTACTCCGAACTCACTGCCGACCAGCGTCACCTGGCCTACGGCCAGCCCCGGCAGGAAATCCACCGTCTGGCCGAGGAACAGGGTTGCGACCTGATCGTGGTCGGCAGCCATGGCCGCCATGGCCTCGCCCTGCTGCTCGGCTCCACCGCCAATGACGTTCTCCACGGCGCACCCTGCGACGTGCTGGCAGTGCGCCTGAAGAAACCTGAATAAATAGAAGCGAAGCGCCGGGCGCGGGCTTCAATCGAAGCCTTCGCCCGCGCTCATCAGCAGGGGCCGGATCTTCTGCAACTGGGTTTCCAGCGAGTAGGTCATGCTGGAAGCCATGGAGAAGAAGGTCAGGAAGGCCTTGAGATTGGAATCGCCTTCGCAGGTATCGTGGATGCGCTGCCAGAAGGCCTGGTTCACCAGCTGCAACTGCTGGAACAAGCGCACCAGCCCCTTCAGCTCCCAGTCCGCGTGGCGCCCCTCCCGGAGATTGAAGTACTGCCGGGCAAGGTAGAGCGAAACCGCCCGCAGGATGAACTCCTGATTGCTGGCGAACGGCAGATGCTGCTGCGCCATCGGCTTGAGCTTGCCCAGCACCGGGCAGGCGCTGGTCGCCATGATCACCCCGAGCAGGGCACGCAAGCCCTCTTCCAGGCCCGCCACCTTGGCGTATTCGCGTTCCGGCGTACGCACCCAAACCTGAACCTTCCTGAAAGCCGGCAGCCCCTGGAAATCCTCGATCACACGGTGCAGGTCGACCGCGGCCGGACAGTGGCTGTACGCATCCTTGCTGAGCGGGCAGTTGCTGCACTGCTGGTGCTCCAGGCGCGTCCACTTCGGCGCGGCGCTCGCACGCTCCGCGTCGTAAACGCGCTCCAGCTCGATGCAGTAGCTGAACTCGTGCAGATCATCCAGGTTGATGCGGTATTCGATGGCCATGGGCGCTCCGGCTCACTTCCTCAACTGTCTTCCAGCTCCGCCCAACGCTCGATCAGGCGATCCAGTTCCTTCTGCATTTCGTCCATGCGCTCCAGCACCACGCAGGTCTGCTCCGCAGGGCGCTGATAGAAGGCCGGATCGGAAACCTCCGCCTGCACCTTCGCCAGTTCCTCCTCCAGGGCCTCGATCTGCCCGGGAATGGCCTCCAGCTCACGTTGCAGCTTGTAGCTCAGCTTCTTCCTGGGCGCCTCGACCGCGACAGGAGCAGGCTCCGCCGCCTTGGGCGCCTCGACCTTTGCCTCACGGGTTTCACCCACGCCAAGAAGACGCGGCGAGCCGCCTTGGCGCAGCCAGTCCTGGTAGCCGCCGACGTACTCGCGAACGCGGCCCTGCCCTTCGAACACCAGCGTGCTGGTGACCACGTTGTCGAGGAAGGCCCGGTCGTGGCTGACCATCAGCACGGTGCCCGGGAAGTTCAGCAGCACCTCTTCGAGCAGTTCCAGGGTTTCCACGTCCAGGTCGTTGGTCGGCTCGTCCAGCACCAGCAGGTTGGCCGGCTTGCTGAACAGCTTGGCGAGCAACAGTCGTGCCCGTTCGCCACCGGACAACGCCTTCACTGGCGTGCGGGCGCGCTGCGGGCTGAACAGGAAGTCCCCCAGATAGCTCAGCACGTGGCGGCTCTGGCCATCGATGGTGATGAAATCGCGGCCTTCGGAGAGGTTATCGATGACGGTTTTTTCCAAATCCAGCTGGTGACGCAACTGGTCGAAATACGCCACTTCGAGGCGAGTGCCGATCTCGATGCTGCCGCTGGTGGGCTGGAGGTCACCCAAGAGCAGCTTGAGCAGCGTGGTCTTGCCGGTACCGTTGGCACCCAGCAGGCCGATTCGGTCGGAGCGCTGCACCACCAGGTTGAAATCGCGGATCAGCGGCTCACCGCCCGGATGGGCGAAGCTGACATTCTCCGCCACGATCACCTGCTTGCCGGACTTCTCCGCGGCTTCCAGTTGGATAGTCGCCTTGCCCTGGCGCTCACGGCGCTCGGAACGCTCGACACGCATCGCCTTGAGCGCACGCACCCGGCCTTCGTTGCGGGTACGGCGGGCCTTGATGCCCTGGCGAATCCAGACTTCCTCCTGGGCCAGGCGCTTGTCGAACAGGGCGTTGGCCGTCTCTTCCGCCGCCAACTGCTGTTCCTTGTGCACCAGGAAGCTGGCGTAGTCGCCGTTCCAGTCGATCAGGTTGCCGCGATCCAGTTCGAGGATGCGGGTGGCCAGGTTCTGCAGGAAGGAACGGTCGTGGGTGATGAACAGCACCGCGCCGTTGAAGCTCAGCAGGGCTTCCTCCAGCCAGGCGATGGCGCCGATGTCCAGATGGTTGGTGGGCTCGTCGAGCAGCAGCAGGTCGGGCTCGGCCACCAGGGCCTGGGCCAGCAGGACACGCCGGCGCCAACCACCGGAAAGCTCAGCCAGGGTCTTGTCCGCCGGCAACTGCAGACGACTCAGGGTGCTCTCCACCAGCTGCTGCAAGCGCCAGCCGTCGCGAGCTTCGAGATCCTGCTGGACCCGCGCCAGGCGCGTCAGGTCATTCTCATCATTGATATGCAGGCTCAGGTGGTGATACTCGGCCAGCAGTTTGCCGACCTCCGCCAGCCCTTCTGCTACCACATCGAACACCGTGCGTTCGTCGGCGGGCGGCAGTTCCTGCGGCAACTCGCCGATCTTCAGCGCCGGCGCCTTCCAGATCTCGCCGTCATCGGCGAACTGGTCGCCCTTGACCAGGCGCAGCAGGCTGGACTTGCCGGTACCGTTGCGTCCGATGATGCACACGCGCTCGCCCCGGGCGATCTGCCAGGACACCTTATCCAGCAGCGGCATGGCGCCGTAGGCGAGGGATACGTCGGTGAACTTGAGCAGTGTCATTGCGGGGCCTCCAGGATCAGGGCGCGCATTCTACCCGACTTGCCGCACCGTCTCTCGGGCATTTTTTACCGCCGACTCCACCTGCTGGCGCAATGCTTTAACCGCCCCTGCCTAAAGGCTAAGCTAAGCGCTATTCGATGCCCCGCAGGGGCATTCACAACGTTTTGTCTGCTCCGGAAGTGTCATGCGCGGTCGTCTGCTCAGCCTGTTTTCCTGCTTGTTCCTCTCCACCGTCGGCCTGCACGCTGCCGAGGCCTACGCGGCCCCTCTCGCCCAGCAGCGCCAGATGTACGACGAGGCCAAGCGCGCCCTCGCCAAGGGCGATTCCGGCCCCTACCGGCGCTATGCCAACGCCCTGCGCGACTACCCGCTGGAGCCCTACCTGGCGTACGACGAACTGACCGCCCGTCTGAAATGGGCGAGCAACGAGGAGATCGAAAAATTCCTTGCCGAGCATGGCGACCTGCCCCAGGCCGGCTGGATGAAATTGCGCTGGCTGCGCTGGCTGGCCGAGCGCGGCGAATGGCAGACCTTCGCCAACTACTACGACCCCCAGCTCAACTTCACCGAGCTGGATTGCCTGTTCGGCCAGTATCAGCTCAAGCACGGGATGAAGCAGGAAGGCTATGCCACCGCCAGGAAGCTCTGGCTGGTGGGCAAGTCCCAGCCCGACGCCTGCGACGTGCTGTTCGGCATGTGGAGCGCCGAAGGCCAGCTGACCGAGGAGCTGCGCTGGAAGCGTGCCAAGCTGGCCGCCGAAGCGCGCAATTACGGCCTGGCCAAGCACCTGGTGAAAGCCATGCCGCGCCTGAGTGCCACGGGCAATCTCATGGTGGAAGTGGCACAGAAGCCCCAGTTGCTGAGCCAGACCGCCCGTTTTGCCCCCGCCGACCGCCACATGGCTGACGCCGTGGGTCTCGGCCTGCGCCGGCTGGCCCGCCAGGATCCGGAAAAGGCGCTGGGCCTGCTGGATGTCTATGCCGCCCGCCTGCCCTTCTCCAACGAAGAAAAGGTCGCCATCGCCCGCGAAATCGGCCTGACCCTGGCCAAGCGTTTCGATTCCCGCGCGCTCAAGGTCATGACCCAGTACGACCCCGAGCTGCGCGACAACACCGTCAGCGAATGGCGCGCGCGCCTGCTGCTGCGCCTTGGCCGCTGGGACGACGCCTACCAGCTGACCCGGCAGATGCCCGAAGACCTGGCCAAGACCAACCGCTGGCGTTACTGGCAGGCCCGCAGCCTGCAACTGGCCCAGCCGCAGAGCCAGCAGCCGATCCCCCTCTACCAGCCGGTCGCCCGTGAACGTGATTTCTACGGTTTCCTTGCCGCCGATCGCATCCAGACGCCTTATCAACTGAACAACAAGCCGCTGGCGATCGACCCGAAGGTCATGCAGAAGGTGCGCAACACGGCGGGCATCCGCCGTGCGCTGGAATTCCACGACCGTGGCGAGATCGTCAACGGTCGTCGCGAGTGGTACCACGTCAGCCGCCTGTTCGACCGCGACGAACTGGTCGCCCAGGCCAAGATCGCCTACGACCTGCAATGGTATTTCCCAGCCATTCGCACCATCAGCCAGGCCCAGTACTGGGATGACTTGGACATCCGCTTCCCCATGGCCTACCGCTCGACCCTGACCCAGCAGGCGAAAGTCCGCGGCCTGCACTCGAGCTGGGTGTTCGCCATCACCCGCCAGGAAAGCGCCTTCATGTCCGATGCGCGCTCCGGCGTCGGCGCCATGGGCCTGATGCAGCTGATGCCGGGCACTGCCAAGGAAACCGCGCGCAAGTTCGGCATTCCGCTGGCCTCGCCGAACCAGGCCCTCAATCCCAACGTCAACATCCAGCTCGGCGCAGCCTACCTGAGCCAGGTCCACGGCCAGTTCAACGGCAACCGGGTACTCGCCTCGGCCGCCTACAACGCAGGCCCCGGCCGCGTACGCCAGTGGCTGAAAGGCGCCAATCACCTGTCGTTCGACGTCTGGGTGGAAACCATTCCCTTCGATGAAACCCGCCAATACGTGCAGAACGTGCTGTCCTACTCGGTGATCTACGGCCACAAGCTGAACGCGCCGCAGCCCTTGGTGGACTGGCACGAGCGCTATTTCGACGATCAGTGACATGAATGAAAAAGGGCGCGAATTGCGCCCTTTCTCGTGATGCCCGCCAGTTCCGTAGCCCAGATGAAATCCGGGGAAAATTCGCCCGCCGCTCCCGGAATTCATCCGGACTACGGTATGTCAGTTCGCCTCGCGCCGAGCCGCTACTCCAGCACCTCGACTTCCATTCCCACTTCCAGCACGCCCGTGCCGCGGTTGATCAGGTTCTGCCCGAAGTACACCTCGCCTTCCTGCTCGCGGTAGGTCTTGAGCGTGGTCAGCGGCTCGCGGTCGGCGCTGCGTTCGCCGGTAGCCGGGTCGATGGTGGTCAGGATGCAGCGGCTGCAGCCCTTGGCCACACTGAACTCGATGCCGCCGATGCGGATGCGCTTCCAGCCGTCCTCGGCATAGGCCTCGCTGCCCTCCACCACCAGGTTCGGACGGAAACGCAGCATTTCCAGCGGCCGCCCTACCCGCTTGCTGAGATCGTCCAGCGAAGCCTGACCGATCAGCAGCAGCGGATAGCCATCGGCAAACCCCACCTTCTCCTCGGGCAGCAGGCTGCCGGGAATATCCCGCGCGCGGTGATCCGGCACATGGACCAGACGGCAGGCCTTGCCGAGGAAACCGCTGAGCCATTGCGCCGCCTCGTCGCCAGCGTCGGGCACAAGCATCGGCGCGCCCCAGACGAAGGTGCCGCGCAGGTTGGCGTCGGGCTCCGGCAGCGGCACCTCCAGGGTGGGCAGGCCGGCGGCACTCAAGGTCAGGCCACCGGCTGCGTTCCAGCGCGCCGAGAGCTGGGACATGCGGGAAAAGGCGCGCTGGGTCAGGAATCGGCCGTTTTCCGCATCCACCAGCATCCAGCGCCGATCACCCGCCAGGCCCAGGCCATCGAGCCGGGCCTGCTGGAGAGGTTCGCCGATGGCGGATTTCACAGGGAAACGATAGAGGGACGAGAGACGCAACATGGCCAGCTTCCTGATCGGCGTTCGAGCGAAGTGCCCGTTATACGCAGCCGGCCCCGGTCAGCTCAAGCTCATCGATCCCGCTGAAGGCGATCCAGCACCACGTCCACCAGCTTGTCGGGCTGGAACTTTGAGAGGAAGTTGTCGCAGCCGACCTTTTTCACCATGGCCTCGTTGAAACTGCCCGACAGCGAGGTGTGCAGCACCACGTAGAGATCGCGCAGGCGCGGATCGTTGCGGATCTCGGTGGTCAGGCGATAGCCGTCCATCTCCGGCATTTCCGCATCGGTGAAGACCATGAGCAGTTTCTCGGTCATGACTTCGCCACTGTCGGCCCAGGCCTTCAGCATTTTCAGCGCCTTCAGGCCATCGCTGGCCGTGTGCATGCGCATGCCGAGCTGCGACAGGGTTTCGCGCAGCTGGGTCAGTGCCACGCTGGAGTCGTCCACCAGCAGCACCTCGCGTCCGACGGCCATCTGCAGCAGCGGGTCATCCAGGCGCTCCGCGGAAACGCGGGTGCTCATGGGCACGATCTCGGCCAGGACCTTCTCTACGTCGATGATCTCGACGATCTGCTCGTCCACCCTGGTGATGGCCGTCAGGTAGTGCTGGCGGCCGGCACTGCCGGGTGGCGGCAGGATGGATTCCCAGTTGAGGTTGAGGATGCGGTCCACACCGCCCACCAGGAACGCCTGCACCGAGCGGTTGTACTCGGTCACGATGATGGTGCTGCGTTCATCCGGCACCAGCGGGCGCATGCCGATGGCCTGGGACAGGTCGATCACCGGCAGGGTCTGGCCGCGCAGGTTGACCACGCCGCACACCACCGGATGGCGCTGCGGAATCAGGGTCAGCTTCGGCAACTGCAGGACTTCCTGCACCTTGAACACGTTGATGGCGAAGAGCTGACGGCCGCTCAGGCGGAACATGAGGATTTCCAGCCGGTTCTCACCCACGAGCTGGGTGCGTTGATCGACGGTGTCGAGAATACCGGCCATGGAACTTCCTCTGCTGCGAATACGACGGTGGGCAGGACTGTCTTGCAGCTTTTCGGCAAGGAACCGGAAAACTGAAGATATAGCACTGCGCCATCATGCAGCAGCCGACTCCATGACACCAGCGTGCTGGCGCTAAGCGGGCAGCCGCAATGGGGAATGTTCCGGAAGATGAACCCGCAGCGCGCCTGCTCGCGCGGAGATGCGCAGGCGCACGCTCTCCAGCGGCTCGCCATCGAGGTTCAGGTCCAGCCCCTCCGGCGCTTCCACGTCCACCCATGGCAGGCGCGCGCTGACCGAAATCGATTCCAGGCCCAGGATGCCGCCGGAGAGCAGCGTGGTCAGCGTGCCCACCACGTCCTGCGGCGCCGGGATGATGCAGAGGTCCAGCAGACCATCGTCCACAGTGGCTTGCGGACACAGCGGATGCCCGCCGCCCGCCTGGCGTCCATTGCCGATACCCAGGGCAAGAAACTCCCCTTCCCAGGCGAAGTCCGGACCACGGAAACGGCCGAACGCCGAATGCACATCGGAGAAGCGGCTCAGCCCGGTGAGGAAATAAGCCGCACCGCCCAGGACCTTCTTCAGGTCTTCCGGCGTGTTGGCGGTGATCCCGGAGCCGAAGCCGCCGGTGACCATGTTGAGGAACAGATGCCCATCAGCATCCCCCATATCGATTGCGCGCGGCGCCACGTCCAGCAACGCCAGGGCGCCCTGCGGCTCCAGCGGAACGCCGGCCGCCCGCGCAAAATCATTGGCCGTGCCCAGCGGCAACAGCGCCAGGCTGGCGTCGCTGCCGGCCTGGACCATGGCTTCGGCCACGTCGCGCAGGGTGCCGTCGCCACCACCGGCGATCAGCGTCCGATACCCCTCAGCCAGGGCTTCCTCCACCAGCCGCCGGGCGTCGCCGCCTTCCCAGGTCAGCCGCACCGCAAGTTCCCAGCCCGCAGCGCGGCGTGCCTGCACGGCCGCCCGCACCTCATCGTTGGAGGCCTGCTTGCCATGCAGGATCAGCAAGGCCTTGTGCTCGACCATGATCACCTCCGCCACACCGCAATCGCCGGAGTATAGGACCGCCAACTCCCCGCACCGTTGCTGCCAAGGGCCATCTCGCCAACAAACAAATCTATTTATTCGATTAAAACACCGGACAGATTGCGCTTTTAACCAGATAATTATTGATCAATCATGCCACCCATTCCTCCCGGAGAACTCCCTCCGCGAGCAGACAGGAGATCCGAACATGATCGAAGTACGCCCCTTCGCCGAACTGGGTGGTGCCAACCACGGTTGGCTCAACGCGCACCATCACTTCTCCTTCGCCGGCTACTACGACAACCTGCGGATGAACTGGGGCCAGCTGCGCGTGTGGAACGACGACGAGATCGCGCCCCACTCCGGCTTCCCGCCGCATCCGCACCAGGACATGGAAATCATCACCTACGTCCGCGAAGGTGCCATCACCCACCAGGACAACCTGGGAAACAAGGGTCGCACCGTAGCTGGCGATGTGCAGGTGATGAGCGCGGGCACCGGTATCGCCCACAGCGAATACAACCTGGAGGATGAAACCACCCGGATCTTCCAGATCTGGATCATGCCCACCGAGTACGGCGCGGAGCCGTCATGGGGCACCCGTCCGTTCCCGAAAGGCGAGCGCGCCGGCAGCTTCGTGACCCTGGCCAGCGGCATCGACGAAAGCAGCGATGCCCTGCATATCCGCGCCAACGCCCGGCTCGTCGCCGCCACCCTGAAGGCCGGCCAGAGCGCCGAGTACCGTCTGGAGAATGGTCGCAAGGCCTACGTGGTGGCCGCCAAGGGCCGCTACGAGGTGAACGGCATCGCCGCCGAAGCCCGTGACGGCGTGGCGGTGCGGGATGAGGAAGTGCTCAGCTTCACCGCCAGCGAGGACAGCGAGATCGTCCTGGTGGATGTGGCCTGATCCGGCAATTTCCCCTGTGGTCCGCGAACTCATTCGCGAAAGCAGGCCGCAGGACTGCCTTGGGAATTCCGGCCGATCCGGCTGCCCTCTCCCCAACCCTCTCCCGAAGGGAGAGGGTGCTATCCGTGCAAGCCTCCAGGCGGGTGCACTCACCCTGTAGAAGGGGCGATTTCAATCGCTAGGCAGACCGCAGGGCTGCCTGATCGAAGCCCAGCAAACCCGACATATCCCACCCCAACCCTCTCCCGGTGGGAGAGGGGCTATCCGCGCCGACATTCAGGCCGGATAGCCGGTGATATCCCTGATTTTCCGGTACAGCGGCCGCAGCTGCTTGTACATCCCCTGGTAGACCTCCCGATACAGCCGCTCGTAGGTGATCTGTGCCTGCGGATCGGGCTGGAATACCTTTCCGACCCGCGTCATGGCGCGGATCGCCGTGGGGAAGTCCGGGTGCAGCCCCAGTCCCACCGCGCAGTCGATTGCCGCGCCCAGCCCTGATGCCTCGTAGACATGGGGCCGCTCCGCCGGAAGCCCGAAGATATCGGCGGTCAGTTGCATGGCCGCGTCGCTCTGGGAGCCGCCGCCCGACACCCGCAAGCGGGTGATGCGCGTGCCAGAACGTTTCTCGATCTGTTCCTTGCCCTGGCGCAGGGCGTACGCCAGACCTTCGAGGATGGCGCGGTAGAGGTGCGCGCGGGTGTGTACGTCGCCAAAGCCTATGATCGATCCCTTGGCCTCCAGGCCCGGCTCGCGAATGCCGGGTGACCAGTAAGGCTGCAGCATCAGCCCCATCGAGCCTGGCGGCACGCTGTTGACTAGCTCGTCGAACAGCACCTCGGGTTCCACGCCCAGCTCCTTCGCCTGCTGCAGCTCGCGCAGGCCGAACTCCTGCTTGAACCAGCTGACCATCCAGAACCCCCGGTAGATCATCACCTCGGTGTTGAAGTGATCGGGAATCGCGGCCGGATAGGGCGGGATCAGCGGAATGGTTTCCAGGTACTTGCGGCGCGTGGTGTTGATGGTCGCGGTGGTGCCATACGACAGGCAGGCGGTGCTCGGCTCGACGCCACCGGCGCCGATCACTTCGCAGGCCTTGTCGGCCCCCGCGGCGATCAGCGGCAGGCCCTGCGGAATGCCGGTATGGCGGCTGGCCTCGGCGGTGATGCTGCCCAGCCGCTCGCCAGGCTTGAACAGCTCCGGCAAGTGCGCACGACGCACCGGCATCGACTGCCATTTCCAGTCCCGTGGCGCGGCCCAATGCAGGCGCTTGTAGTCGAACGGCAGATAGGCCACCTGGCAGGCCACCGAATCGACGAACCGGCCGCACAGGCGATGGCTGAGGAAGCCCGACAGCAGCAGCACCTTGTGGGTCCGCGCCCAGAGCTCGGGCTGATTCTGCGCGACCCAGTTGGCTTCGGCCTGGGCGCGGAAATGATCCACCGTGCCTTGCAAGCGGAGCGCCTTGAACAACCAGCCCCAAGGCCCTTTTATGCGCCCCTGCACTTCGGCCTGGCGCTGGTCCAGCCAGAGGATAGCCGGACGCAGCGGCCTGCCCTGTTCGTCGACATTGATCAGCGTGCCGCGCTGGGTGGTCAGCGACACCCCACGGATCAGGCTGCGGTCGATATCCACCGACTCCCAGAGCAGCCGGCAGGCTTCGCCCAGGCTGTCCCAGTAGTAGTCCGGGTCCTGTTCGGCCCAGCCGGGCTGGCTCGAATAGTAGGCCTCGAGCGGCACCTTGCCCTTGCCCACCAGGTTGCCGTCCAGGTCGAACAACAGCGCCCGCACGCTCTGGGTGCCGTTGTCGATGGCCAACAGATAGCTCTTTTCGCTCACGATGGGTCCTTGTTCCGGTTATTCGGGCAGGCTGTAGCAGCGTCGGTGAAGCGCCAGGTATTCGGCCTCTTCCTGCGCCCAGCGAGCGTCATCCCACCCCAGCAGCGGCTGGCACAGGGCACGGATGCGCGGCAGTTCTGCGCGTGCGCCTTCGGGCAGCAGCAGGCCGAGCCGGGTCCGGCGCAACATCAGGTCATCCAGGTGCAGCACCAGCTCGCCCTCCGCCGCCCAGGCCAGTTCGGCCCAGAGGGTATCGGTGGCGCCAACGCGCTCATTGCCCAGCCGCGCGACCCAGCGCGCGAGCTCGGTCACCACCCGTCCGTGGCGCCCGACCAGACGCAGGTGCCGGGCAGGCGACAGGGCCGGAATCGCGGGGACGGCAACCGCCGGGAACACCGGGCCGTCGTCCTCTTCCACGGTGCGACCGACAAACCCTGCGCACGCCTGCAGCACCTCCAGCGCCAACAGGCGGAAGGTGGTCAGCTTGCCGCCGGCGAGGGTCACGCAGCCGGGCTCGGTCCAGAGGACATGCTCGCGCTTTTCATCCGACGGCTTGAGTTGCGAGTCGCCATTGCTCACCACCGGCCGCACACCGGCCCAGGTGGACAGCACATCGGCGCGGGCAATCGCTGCCGCCGGAAACTGCAACGCGCAGGCCTGCAGCAGGTAGTCCACCTCGGCCTCGCTGATGCGCGCGTCCTGATCCAGAGCTTCCCCGTGATCGAGGTCGGTGGTGCCGATCACGGTCGCCCCCTCCCAGGGAAACACGAACACCGGCCGCCCATCGGCGGGATGCATGAAGCTGATGGCATGGGCCAGCGGCAGGCGCCAGCCGGGCACCAGCAAATGGCTGCCACGCAGCGGGCGGATGTGTTCGCTTCCCCGGGCCGCGCGCAGGCGATCCGACCAGGCTCCGGTCGCCAGGGCCACGGCGCGGCAACGGAAGGTGAAACGCCGGCCGCTCTCCCGGTCCTCGGCTTCCAGGCCGTTCACCCTGTCCTGTTCACGCTTGAGGTCGACGACGCGCACACCGTTCAGCGCCTCGCCGCCTTCGGCGCGCGCCTCGCCCAGCACCCGCATGACCAGCCGGGAATCGTCCGTCACCGCATCGAAGAAGCGGGTGCCGCCCTGCAACCCGCCTTCATCCAGTCCGGGAACCAGGTAGCGCAGTTGCTGCAGCGGGTAATAGAGGTGGTTGCGTCGCCCGGCCAGGGCGTCATAGAGCGCCAGCAGGCTGCCGAACACGCGCGGCCCCGGAAAGCCGCCGCGATGGGGCATGACGAAGCTCAGCGGCTCCACCAGTCCGGGGGCTTCGGTCAGCAGACGCTGGCGTTCGCGTACCGAGTCCCGGGTCAGCCCGAACTGCCCCTTGGCGATGTAGCGCAGGCCGCCGTGGACCATCTTCGACGAGCGGCTGGAGGTGCCCCAGGCGAAATCCCGCTGCTCCAGCAACAGGCACTTCCAGCCACGCCGGGCCGCTTCCCGGAGGATGCCGGCGCCGCAGATGCCACCGCCGACGACGATCAGGTCCCAGTCCCGGGTAGCCAGCTCCGGCAGGGCTGCGGCACGCCAGGCGGCGTTCCAGGCGTCCATGCTCAGTCCTCGAGGAGAACGCCGGGAGCAAGGCGCCCCTCGGGGTCGAAGTGCTGCGCCAGGCTGCGCAGGGCGGCCATACCCAGCGGCCCTTTCTCCACCGGCAGCCAGGGCGCGTGGTCGCGGCCGACGCCGTGCTGGTGGCTGATGGTGCCGCGATTCTGCGCGATCACTTCACTGGCGGCGTGCTTCAACTTGCGCCATCGGGCCAGCGCTTGCGCGTAGCTGCCACCCGGCCGGTAGACGTAGGTGGTGTAGATGCTCGATCCCTCACCGTAGACATGGGACAGGTGGGTGAACACGTGAACCCGCTCGCCCTCCTCCTTCAACCCGGTGCGCAGGCTGGCTTCGATCTTGTCGAGCAGGTTGTCGACGTTGCTCCAGTCGGTGGCGGTTTCCAGGGTGTCCACCACATAGCCGGCGCTCCACAGGGCGTGGCGCAGATAGGGGAAGCGGAAGCGGTTGTGTTCCCACTTCTTGCCCAGCAGCGTGCCGGTGAACACGCCGCCGAAGCCCTTCAGCAGGCGCCGCGCCTGCCTCAGGGATGCAGCGTTCTGCGCACGGTTGCCGGTGACGCCGAAGGTCAGCATGCACTTGCCGGCCCCGGCGCCACGCAGGGCGAGGTACTTCTCCAGCAGGGCGATCTGCCCCGGATGGCCAGCCAGGGCCAGCTGGGTTTCCGTCTCGATGGCATTGGACAGGCGCAGCATGGACAGCGGCACCCGCGCCTGGGCCAGGCTGCGGATCCCTTTCAGCGCCTGGTTCCAGTTGGGCAGGAAGACCGCATGGAAAGACTCCTGCTCGGCCAGCCGGGTGACCCGCACCCGGACTTCGGAAATCACCCCGAAGCGCCCTTCCGAGCCGAGCACCATTTCGCGCAGGTCCGGGCCTGCCGCCGAGGCCGGGAAGGTCGGCAGCTCCATGGGGCCGGCGAAGGTCTCCAGGGTGCCGCCGGCAAACAGCTGCTCGATGCGGCCGTAGCGCAGGGACTGCTGGCCGCTGGAACGGCTGGCGACCCAGCCGCCAAGGGTGGACAGCTCCCAGGACTGCGGAAAATGGCCGAGGGTGTAGCCACGGGCGCGCAGCTGGCTTTCTACCTGCGGGCCATTGGCACCGGGGCCGAAGGTGGCGATCTGGCTTTCCTCGTCCAGCTCCAGCAGGCGGTTCATGCGCGCCAGGGAGAGGGTCAGCACCGGCCGCTCGCCGGCCTGGGGATTGATGTGGCCAGCCACCGAAGTGCCGCCGCCATAAGGAATCAGCACCAGGTCGCGTTCGACGGCCAGGGCCAGCAACTGGCGGATCTGCTCCGGGGTTTCCGGGAAGGCCACGCCATCGGGAAAGAAACCGAAATCGCCCTCACGCATCGCCAGCCAATCCGGCAGGCTCTGGCCACGGGCGTGACGCACGCGGGTCTCGGCATCCAGGGTGATCAGCGGGTGGGGCGCCAGGCGCGAAGCCGGCACGCGGGCCAGTACCTGTTCCAGGCTGGCATCGGGCAGGGGCTGTCCTTCACGGATGCGCTCGGCCAGGAACATCGCTCCACTGGCGGGCAGCTCCACCACCGTTGCCTCGTCGCCCCAGCCATTCCAGCGTCGCATGCCGTTCTCCTTGTTCGGGTTGTTTCGAAGGTTTTCGATGGCTGCCTATACTAGCCAGCCGCCCAACGGCGTCACTGTCGGATCGGGACAGTGGCCATCGCCAATCAGGACATAACAAGAACTACATGCAAGCGCTCGGCTATACCTCGGTTCCCGCACTTCTCAAGTACCTGCGCCATGCAGAACAACTTGGCATGGATCAGACCTCCACCCTGGCCGCGGCCGGTATCCGCCCGGACGACCTGGCGGACAACAGCAAGCGCCTGCCCAGCGAAGCCCACGAGCGCCTGCTGGCCCACCTGATCCGGGAATCCGGCGACGTCCTGTTCGGCCTGCATTCGGCGCGCTACGTGCAACCCGGATCCTGGAGCGTTCTGGGCTACATCACCATGAACTGCGCCACCCTGGGCGAAGCCATGAACCGCATCGCCCCCTACGAGAAACTGGTGGGCGACATGGGTGTGAGCCGCATGGAAGCCGACGGCGATGAGGTACGGATGATCTGGAACTGCCGCCACCAGGACCCGACGATCCGCCGCCACATGGTAGAGAACGTGCTCGCCTCCTGGCTGCTCTACGCCCGCTGGATCGCCGACATGCAGCTTTCGCCGCGGGAAGTCTGGTTCGAGCACGCCCAGCCCGGGGCGACCCGTATCGAGCAATACGAAGAGGTGTTCGGCTGCCCGGTGCGTTTCGAGCAGCCCTGCAACGCCCTGCTGGTACCGCTGGAATACCTGGCCGTGCCCCTGCGCCAGGCAGATGCCAACCTGCTGCGTACCTTGGAAGAACATGCCCTGGCCCTGATGGCCGGGCTGGATGACGACGAACCGCTGCCGCAACGGGTGAAGAACGCCCTGCGCCTGCTGCTCAAGGACGGCCTGCCGCGCAAGGAACGGGTGGCGGAGAAATTCCACATGACGGTGCGCACCCTGCAACGCCACTTGCAGCAGGCCGGCACCAGCTACCAGCAGATCCTCGATGAACTGCGCCGCGAACTGGCCGAGCACTACCTGCTACGCAGCGACCTGCCGATCCAGGACATCGCCTGCTACCTGGGCTTCACCGAATCCCGCTCCTTCCATCGCAGCTTCAAGGCCTGGACGGGGCAGACGCCGGGGGAGTATCGGGAAGCGAAAAGACAGGGGTGAAAACTGCAACCTGCCGGGAAAATTTCTGTGGGGCGATTTCAATCGCTTGGCAGGACACCAGGGGGCAGCTGTGCTGCCCTGCGCGAATGAATTCGCCCATCGAGTAGGAGGAGGCCTCGCGGCCTCCGTCCTCTCACACCACCGTACGTACGGTTCCGTATACGGCGGTTCAGGTCATACGGCTAAGCCGAGTGATCGTATCCAGTATCGACACCAGTCCAAGC
>NZ_JBHZGM010000012.1:0-128669 GCF_043392685.1 Metapseudomonas phytobenefica
CTTGGACTGGTGTCGATACTGGATACGATCACTCGGCTTAGCCGTATGACCTGAACCGCCGTATACGGAACCGTACGTACGGTGGTGTGAGAGGACGGAGGCCGCGAGGCCTCCTCCTACTCGATTTTAGCGTCGTCCCGATTCCAGACGACGCCAGCACCCTGCGCGCCCAAGGTGTCTGGGCCGGCTGATGGCCCTCAGCGCGCCTGCGTCCGGCGGCTCTGTTGCTCGAGCGCTTGCTTGCGCCGCGCCACCAGGGTCTTGGCTGCGGTCAGATGAACGGGACCGCCCTGATAGGTGGGCAGGTCGCGGGACACCCAATCGATGCCCTTGTCGTGCCAGTGAGCTTCCCCGGCTTCCAGCTTCAAGTCCCGCTGCAGCTCGTGGATCACCTGGCGCACGCGCTCGTCACTGTAGAAGGCCGCGCTGTCGATGGCCTTGCATACCGGCTTGCCATCCCGTCCCACCAGGGTGAGCAACAGCGAACCATCGGGACGCAGCTGGACGGTTACCTGATGCTGCGGGAAGGCATCGTAAAAGGCAGTGAATGGCAGCTTCATCCGGAACTCTCCTGTCTGCTTGTCGCCTCCCGGTTTCTAGCGAAGGCCGTGCCCAAACCTGTGTTTCCGGAGATTTCCTTGGCAATCAGCCACATGGATGCGGGGTCCGCCATGGGCGGCGGGGAATCTGCACGATTGCCCCGCATCGAGTCATGCACAATGCCCGAAACCGGATTGCGAAAAGTCATGGCGACCCCGTCCACGGCTGACGCACCAGTTGCCAGGGCGCCCGATTCCTGCGAAAAGGCTGCCCGCGACCGTCACAGGCAAAGCCGGTGACTCATGACCACGTCCGCAAGGGCTGGTTTTCCACGTTCAAATCAAGGAGCACACCCATGGGTGACGAACTGCAGATAACCGATATCCAGCTGGGCGACGGCAAGGAAGTGGTCAAGGGCGCCCTGATCACCACGCAGTACCGGGGCACGCTGGAGGACGGCACCGAGTTCGACTCCTCCTACAGCCGTGGCAAGCCCTTCCAGTGCGTGATCGGTACCGGCCGCGTGATCAAGGGCTGGGACATAGGCCTCATGGGGATGAAAGTCGGCGGCAAGCGCAAGCTCTACGTCCCCGCGCATCTGGCCTACGGCGAACGCCAGGTGGGGGCCCATATCAAGCCCAACTCCAACCTGCTGTTCGAGATCGAACTGCTGGAAGTCCTGACCCGCGACGATTGATCCCCCGCCGCGACCAGGAGCAGGTGCGCGCGGCGCACCCTACCAGGTCAGCGCCGTGCGCCCTGGCTAACTGTAGGGTGCGCCATGCGCACCGCCTTGCACCGTGCCCGGGACGCTCGCAGGGCGGCAGGAGAGCCGGTGTCAGCTACCCTGCAATGCATCTCTGCGTGCGAGCGGCCGGTCGAGCCGAACGTCCGGCTACTCCAGATAAACGATGGAGCGGCTGTCGATTTCGTCGCGCGACAATCGACCAGTCAGCGAATCCGAACCTTCACAGGAGTCGCCCATGTCCCTGCAACTGTTCGCCCACCCCTTTTCCTCCTACTGCCAGAAAGTGCTGATCGCGCTCTACGAGAATGACGTTGCGTTCCGCATGCGCCTGCTTTCGCCGGACGACCCGGCCACCTTCGAGGAATTCCAGCGGCTCTGGCCAATGCAGCGCTTCCCCCTGCTGCTTGACGACGAGCGGGCGGTGATGGAGTCGAGCATCATCATCGAATACCTGCAGCGGCATCATGCCGGGCCGGTGAGGCTGATCCCCGAGGCAGCGGACGCGGCGCTGGAGGTGCGGATGCTCGATCGCTTCTTCGATTGCTACGTGATGACGCCGATGCAGAAACCAGTGGCCGACCGCCTGCGCCCGGAAGGCCAGCGCGACGAATACGGCGTGGACGAAGCGAAGCGCCAGCTGGAGCGCGGCTACGCCTGGCTCGACGAAAAGCTCGCGGGCCGTACCTGGGCCGCCGGCGAATCCTTCAGCCTGGCCGACTGCGCGGCGGCGCCTTCGCTGTTCTATGCCGACTGGGTGCATCCGATCGATGGCGCCTTCGGCAACCTGCGTGCCTATCGGCAACGCCTGCTGGCCCGCCCCTCCGTCGCCCGCGCGGTGGACGAAGCGCGTCCCTACCGGCCACTGTTCCCGCTGGGCGCACCGGATCGCGACTGAGCCAGCCCTTCCAGGGCTTCCACCACCTTGCGCAACCCCGCACCCACGGGCTTGTCCTGACGCAGCACCAGCCCCAGGGTGCGCGACAGATCCGGGGCCAGGGGGCGGACTTCCAGGCCTCGCCGATGGTGCGCCGCCTTGACCGCCATGCTCGGCACGATGCTGCAGCCGAGCCCCGCCGCCACCATTTCCTTGATGGCCTCGATGCTGCCCAGCTCCATCACCACCCGTGGGCGCAGGCCGGCCTGAAGGAACCAGTCGTCGATCAGCAGGCGCGTACTGCTGCCCGGTTCGAAGAGCACCAGCGGACGTTCCGCAAGATCCCGGGGCGAGATCTGCGCGGACAACGCCCCGGCCGCCGAGATGGCGACGAAGTCGTCTCGCAGCAACGGCTGCACATGCAGGTTGCGGCCCGCCGCCGGTAGCGTCACCAGGCCGATATCCAGGCGGTTCTCGATCACCGCAGCGACCACGTCGTCGGTATTGCCGGTACTGACACGGATATCCAGCGCCGGAAAACGTCGGCGCATGTCCTTCAGCAAGGGCGGCAACAAGTGGATGCAAGCCGTGGCACCCGTGCCGATGGCCACCTGCCCGGCCACGCCCAGGGCATGGCTGGACATGTCCTGCAGCGCCTCTTCCACCAGATCGTCGATGCGCCGGGCATGCTCCAGCAGCCGCTCACCTGCGGAGGTGGCCTTGAGCCGCTTGCCGACGCGCTCGATCAGGCGCACGTTCAAACGGTGCTCCAGCTGGCGGATCTGCAGGCTGACCGCCGGCTGCGTCAGGCCGAGGCGCTCCGCAGCGGCAGAAAAGCTCCCGGCGGTGATGACCTCGATGAAGGTGTGCAATTGGTCCAGGTTGAGGCGGCGCATATCAAAGTTTCACTTATGCATCGAATAACATTTGAAAGCTTCACTAAGACTACGGCCAGCCCCATCATTTCGCCATCCGTTGCCGATGGGCCAAACCATGAATCCGATCCTCCTGCGTGACGCCACCCCCGCCGACCTCCCGGCCATCCAGTCCATCTATGCACCCCACGTGCTCCACGGTTCGGCCAGCTTCGAGATGGAAGTCCCGGACCTGAACGAGCTGGGCGTGCGATTGGCCAGGGTGCGGGAAGCGCGCCTGCCGTATCTGGTGGCTGAGCTGGATGGCGAAGTCGTGGGCTACGGCTACGCCGCGCCCTATCGCCCGCGCCCGGCCTACCGCTTCACGGCGGAAGACTCGGTCTATGTGCGCGACGGCCTGGAAGGGCGCGGTATCGGCCGGCTGCTGCTGGAGCGGCTGATCCAGCGCTGCGAGCAGCAGGGTTACCGGCAGATGATCGCCATGGTCGGCGACAGCGGGAACCTGGCCTCCGTGGGCCTGCACGAACACCTGGGCTTTCGCCGCGTCGGCGTGCTGGAAAACGTCGGTTTCAAACATGGCCGCTGGCTCGATTGCGTGATCCTGCAACGGGCTCTGGGCGAAGGCGCCGGCACCCTCCCCGGTCAATGACATGTCATCGCTGGTCCTGCGCTTGGGCCTGGCCCAACTGATCAACTGGGGCGTTTCCTTCTACCTGCCCGGCGCATTCGCGTCCGCCATCCTCCGCGATACCCATTGGCCGGCCACCCTGGTCCACGGTGGGCTCTCCATCGCCCTGCTGGTCATGGCGCTGGTGTCACCCCTGAGCTGGCGTTGGATCGACCGCTTCGGCGGGCGCCGGGTGATGTGCGCCGGCAGCCTGCTGAACGCAGCCGGTTGCCTGTTGCTCGCTACCAGCACCACACCGGTTCATTACCTCGCCGCCTGGCTGGTGCTCGGTGTGGGCATGCGCCTGTCGCTCTACGACGCCGCCTTCGCCACCCTGGCCGCGATCCTCGGGCAGGACGCGCGCCGGGCGATGGTGCAGATCACCCTGTTCGGCGGGCTGGCCACCAGTCTGTTCTGGCCCCTGGGAAGCTGGCTGGCCGATAGCTTCGGCTGGCGCACGGGCCTTGCCTGCTTCGCCACTTTCGCCATGCTCGGCTGGACCTTGCTGCTGGGACTGCCGCAAATGGCCCGAGTGAGCCCGGCGGGAACGACTCGGAGCGTTGCCATCGACCTGCCTCGCCGCCCGGCGCTGCTCTATGGGCTGGCCATGGCGCTGATCGCCTTTCTCGCGTCGGGCCTGTCCGCACACCTGACCGGGCTGCTGGCCGGCCACGGCTTGCCCATCGCCCTCGCCGCGCTCTGGGGGATCGGCCAGGTGGCTGCGCGATTGGTGGAAAGTCTGCAGACGAGGCCCATTCCGGCGCTGCGTCTCAACCTCTGGGTGGGCGTCGCCCTGCCGGCCTGTTTCACCCTGGGCCTGGCGGGGCTCGGTTCGGCGCCGCTGGCTGGGCTCTTCGTACTGGCCTATGGCGCCCTCAACGGCCTGGCGACCCTGCTCCGCGCCAGCCTGCCACTGGAGCTGTTCGCCAACGACGCCTATGCCAGTGCCCTGGGACGCCTGCTCGCACCAGCCTTCGTCCTCGCCGCCGTGGCGCCCTGGGCGTATGCGCTGCTGCGCACCCGGGCCGGCGACCTCGCCATGCTCTGGCTTTCCCTGGCCATTGCCCTGGGCGTCATGCTGACGGCGCTCGCGCTATATCGAGTACCGGGAGTCGAACTCGCCGAGAAGTGAACCGCGATGAATCGCCGCGTCAGTGGGAAGGACTGTTCTGCCATCGGAGCCTTTCGCCAAGTGGCCGCTGGCAGGTAAGGTGGCCCATCCGCTCCTCGATCTGAACAGGATGTCCCCATGAATGATCTGTCGGCTTTCACCATTACCCGCAAATGGCCCGCGACCCAACCTGACCGCCTGCAGCTCTATTCCCTGCCGACGCCCAACGGCGTCAAGGTCTCGATCATGCTGGAAGAGACCGGCCTGCCCTACGAGCCGCACCTGGTGAGCTTCGAGAGCAACGACCAAATGTCGCCGGAATTCCTCTCCCTCAACCCGAACAACAAGATTCCCGCGATCATCGACCCCAAGGGGCCTGACGGCCGCCCGCTGCCGCTGTTCGAGTCCGGCGCCATCCTCATCTACCTGGCGGAGAAGACCGGCCAGCTGATCCCGCAGGACGCCGCCGGCCGCTACGAATGCATCCAGTGGCTGATGTTCCAGATGGGCGGCATCGGCCCGATGTTCGGCCAGCTCGGCTTCTTCAACAAATTCGCCGGCAAGGATTACGAGGATAAGCGCCCCCGCGACCGCTACGTGCAGGAGTCCGCGCGCCTGCTGGCGGTGCTCGACCAGCGCCTGGAAGGCCGCGACTGGATCATGGGCCAGCAATACAGCATCGCCGACATCGCCATCTTCCCCTGGGTGCGCAACCTGATCGGCTTCTACGAAGCGGGCGAACTGGTGCAGTTCGAGCGTTTCACCAATGTGCAGCGCGTGCTGGATGCCTTCCTGTCGCGCCCGGCGGTGATACGCGGCCTGGCAATTCCGAAGCGGGATTGAAGCAAGCGGGTTTTCCTGTGGGGGCGAAATCATTCGCTAAGCAGTTCGAGGACTGCCCGTCGATCTTGCAGGGGCTGCTGTGCAGCCCTTAGCGATTGAAATCGCCCCCACAAGAGCGGCATTAAGTCCGAGTACGCTCCATTACTCGCCCTTCCCCCGCAAGTCCTTCGTCACCCTGGACTGCATCTCGTAGGCCGGTTCCTCCACCGCGTCGGCGTCCTCGGTATAGCGCCTGGCGAACTCCTCCACGCCCCATTCCCGGTACTGCTGCACGTGCTTGAGCTCGTGGGCCCAGAGCGCCACGTCGTGCAACGCGCCTTCCTCGTAGCGGAAGAGAATGATGTCCACCAGGGTGACGGCCTTGGTATCCGGGTCATTGAGCATCGCGGCGGCAGTTCCCAGTTCGCTGCGATCGCCCACGCGATAGCGCACCGCATCCAGCACGGCGGCGTCGTAGTAGCGCGTCAGCTGGCGGCGAATCTCGGGCGGTATCGGTTGCACGCCGGCGGCTTCGGCATCGGCGCGCGCCTGCACCAGCCAATGCTGCATGGCCCCCGCCACCACACGGATCACTTCGTCCGGCAACGGCCCCAACACCTGGCGGGTATCCGGTACGCAAATGCAGTAAGTGACACAGACTTCGAACTCACCGGGCGGGCAGACCTGGGCCGTCGCCCCCAGGCAGCAGGTTGCCAACGCCACCATCACCCTCGAAGCCCAGCCAGCCATTCGCCCCTCCCCTGCAGGCTCGCCCCTGCAATGAATCAGACCTTGCACTGCAACGGATGTCGCCAGCCGCCCGGCGAACGGCTCCGTATCCCGCGAACCGGAGCCCTGCCGACGTACGGACCCAACAAAAACAATAATGGCATTTTTTTATGCTTTAATTGATCTTGTAGGACAATCCGCAACGCGAGGATCCCGTCATGAACTTCAGGACACTGGCCTTACTGCTACTTGTCACGCTCGCCCAACCCCTCTGGACCCAGGCCGCCGAGGAGCCGGCCCAGGTCAGCGGCGACAGCCCCGCTCTGACCACTCGCCTGGCGCTGCGCGACCTCTGGGTGGAACACATCTTCTGGACCAGGAATTACGCCTTCGCCAACCAGCAGCACCAGAAGAAGGAAGCCGAGGCAGCCGCCACCGAAGTGGTCGCCAACGCCAAGTCCATCGCCAACAGCATCGCCCCGCTCTACGGCCAGCCGGCGGCTGACCAGTTGCTGGAACTGCTGGCCGGCCACTGGAGCGCCGTGAAGCATTACAGCGATGCCAGCGTGGCCAAGGATGCCGACGGCAAGAAGGCCGCCGTCAACGACATGACCCGCAATGCCCAGGGCATCGCCAAATTCCTCTCCAGCGCCAACCCCAACCTGCCGGAAGATGCGCTTGTGAGCATGCTGGGCGCCCACGGTGGGCACCACGTGGCCCAGATGGATGCCCTGGCCAAAAGTGACTTCGCGGGCGAAGCCAAGAACTGGGCAGCGATGCGTCAACACATGCTGGTTCTGGCCGACACACTGGCGGCGGCACTGGTCAAGCAGTTCCCGGACAAGTTCTGAGCTAGGTCAAGGGGGGAGTCGAATGCTGCAAGGAATGGGACGTACACAACAGGACCTGCTCGGTGCCCTGCTCTACCAGCCGGGCGGCATGAGCATCGACGAACTCGCCAACCACCTGGCGGTGACCCGCACGGCGATCCGCCAGCACCTGGCCGCACTGGAGCGCGACGGGCTGATCCTGCGGGGCGAAACGCGGCCCACCGGCCGCCGCCCCGAGCAGCTCTACCTGCTCAGCCCGCGCGGCCGGGAGCTTTTTCCCCGCCAGTACCAACTGCTGGCCGACCTGCTAATCGGCGAAGTGGCCGGGCTCATCGGTCGTGATGCGCTGATCCAGCTCATGCGTGGCCTCGGCGGTCGTCTGGCCGGCGAGCTGGAAACACAGGTCGTCGACGAGGCACGCATCGCCCAGCACATGCACGCAACCGGCTACGAGGCCGAGGTGTTCTACCGCTCTGGTGGTGAGGCAGAAATCGTCGCCCACAACTGCGTCTTCCATCACCTGGCGGCCACCCACCCGGAAGTCTGCGAACTGGACCTGGCGCTCATCGGAACCCTGGGAGGCGGTGAGGTGGAGCACGCCGAATGCATGGTCCGCCACGGCCAGGTCTGCCGTTTCCGCATCAAGCGCAAATGAGCTACCCCATGTCGGCTGGACACCCGCAGGGCAGACCTGCGGCCTGCCTGGCGATTGAAATCACCCCCCACAGGTAAAGCGCCACCTGCACTCCCTATGGGGGCGTAATCGATCAGCTCAAGGACGACTCCGTGCTGGTCCTGCACCAGATGGGCAGCCACGGCCCGGAATACTCCAAGCGTTATCCCAGGCGCTTCGAGAAGTTCACCCCGGTGTGTACCAGCAATGCGCTCAATCAGTGCAGCAAGCAAAGCATCGTCAATGCCTACGACAACACCCTGGTCTACACCGACTACGTGCTGTCGAGCCTGATCGACCTGCTGCGCAAGAACCAGGACAAGGTCAACACCGCCATGCTCTATATCGCCGACCATGGCGAATCCCTCGGCGAGTACAACCTCTTCCTCCATGGCACGCCTTACCTGCTGGCCCCGCCCCAGCAGAAGCACGTGCCCCTGCTCACCTGATTCTCCGAGAGCTACCGCAAGGACTTCGCCCTCGACACGGCCTGCCTGGGCAGGCAACGGGACAAGCCGCTGAGCCAGGACAACCTCTTCCACTCCATGCCGGGCCTGCTGCAGCTGCAGACCGGGGAATACCAGGAAGACCTGGACCTGTTCACCCCTGCCGCACCGGGACTACGGTCGAGTCCGACACCTAGGTCCGGCGCTCGCCACGCAGTCGCGCCATGACATTTTTTTCACGGACTTTTGACTTCGCCACGACAGCCCGCCCACTACCTTCAATGGATTCCTGTACGGACCCGGTGCCCGCATGCCACAACCTCAGCCCAAGCCTTTCGAGCTGGACAGTTCCGGCGAACACGATCACGCGCACGCCGAACTTCCTCCGCGGCCACGACGCAACAGTCTGACCCGGCGCCTGGCCGACTGGCGCGAAGACTTCATGGTGCGGCACGCCCTGCGCATCGCCGGGGAGCCGAACCTGGTGCTCGACCTGCCCTGTGGCAGCGGCCGCTTCTGGCCGACCCTGACCCGTCACCCCAATCGCCTGGTGCTGGCAGCCGATGATCCGCCCCCTCGGTTCGACTGCCCCCACGCCAACAGGCCCGTGGAGATTGTCGAGCGCATCTGCGAGGTGCATACCCCCGCCTTTGCTATCGACCTCGGCGAGAACGCCGTGGACGCCATCTTCTGCATGCGTTTCCTGCATCGGCTGGACGGCGCGGACCGACGCCTGGAAATACTGCGGGAGTTCCACCGGATCACCCGCGACACCCTGATCGCTTCCCTTTGGGTGGACGGCAATTACCAGGCCTGGAGACGCAAACGCATGGAGCAGCGGCGCAACCCCAATGGCCTCGGCGGGCGCCGACCCGGCCGCTTCGTGGTGCCACGCGCACAGATCGAGCGCGAGTTCCACAGCGTCGGCTTCGACATCCTTTCCCACCTGGACCTGTTGCCCGGCTTCGCCATGTGGCGGGTTTACGTCCTGCGCAAGACGTCCTGAGCCAAGGAGCTTTTCGTGTCTGCAGATTCCGCCTCGATTCCCTACCGCCGTTCCCCCATCCGCAAGCGGCCACGCCCCGGAACGCAGCTGCTGATGCTGCTCCACCGGAGCGTCGCGCGCTGGCTGCTGACGGGTGTCGCCCTGCTCCTGCTGACAGGTGCCGGTGTCCCCGCCTGGTACCACCTCTACCCGGCCACCGCCGCCGAAGGCTGGCGCTACAAGGTGCAACTGGACGCCATCGAGCGGGTCAGCGCACTACTGCCGGACGGCCAGGGCGGCCTGTACCTCAGCCAGGAGATTCAGGATGGCAAGGGCAGGATTCTCCGTACCGGGCCGGACGACCAGCACCTCGTGGTGGAAACGGGCCTGTCCAAACCCGACGGCATGGTGAGCTATCGCGGCGGTGTCGCCTTCAGCCAGGAACAGGGCGAACACCCGGTGTCGTGGCTGAACGACCAGGGCACCCGGCAGTTGTTCAGCGCTGACAGCGTCGAAGGGCTGGCCACCGACGGCCACTACCTCTACGCCATCGAGGACCTGCACAAGAACGGCCGGCTGCTGCGCTACGACCCGGAAACCGACAGCGTGACCACCCTGCGCAACGGACTGGACGAGGCCGAGGCAATCGCCTCCTGCCCCGACGGCCGGATGTTCTACACCGAGAAGAACCTCGGCCACGTTCGCCAGCTTGGCGCCGACGGTCGCGATCCCGTGGTCCTCGACGGCCTGCGGGAACCCGGTTTCATGCTCTGCAACCGCGAAGGCCTGTGGATCACCGAAGACGCCACCCACATGGCGCGCGTCCTGCTGCTGGATAACCGGGGCGGCCTGAATGTCGTGCTGTCCCACCTGCGCTCACCGCAGACCATCGTCGAGACCGCTCCGGGCCGTTACCTGGTGGCCGAGCAGGGGCGTAACCGGGTGCTGGAACTGACGCGACAGGAAGATCGCCGCTGAACGGGATTTGCAGAGATGGCCTGCAACGCCGCCCACCAGTGCATCTTCAACGCCAGGGCGCGCCTGGGCCAGGCCGAGGGCCTGACCCGCGATGACGCAGGCAACCTGCAGGTGGTGAGCGGGCCGAACCTGTTCTGCCGCTTCAGGAGGTACTGGCCGGCAACGCAGCGTCCGCCTCCAGCGGCGCGGGTCGATAGAGCACCAGGCGGTAGCAGACCAGGCTGATCAGCCAGTCGAGCAACAAGGTCGAGACGTTATGAGAGTGGGCAAGAGGGGGCAACACGTGCGCTTACTGATCATCGAAGACAACCGCGACATCCTCGCCAACCTGCTGGACTACCTCCAGCTCAAGGGCTATGGCGTCGACTGCGCCCGGGACGGCCTCTCGGGCCTGCACCTGGCGACCACCCAGCACTACGACCTGATCGTGCTGGACATCATGCTGCCCGGCATCGACGGCCTGCAGCTGTGCAAGCGCCTGCGCCAGGAAGCGCGCCGCGATACGCCGATCATCATGCTCACCGCCCGAGACACCCTGGAGGACCGCCTGACCGGGCTCAGGTCCGGTGCCGACGATTACCTGGTCAAGCCCTTCGCCCTGTCCGAACTGGTGGCCCGCATCGAGGCCGTGGTGCGGCGCAGTCACGGCGGGAGCAAGCGCCGGCTGCAAGTGGCCGACCTCAGCTACGACCTCGACACACTCGAAGCGATCCGCGCGGGCCGGATCATCAAACTCCACCCCCTCGGCCACAAACTGCTCACCACCCTGATGCGCAGGAGCCCCGCCGTGGTCCGCCGCGAAGTGCTGGAAGAAGCCCTGTGGGGCGACAACTTCCCGGACAGCGACAGCCTGCGCAGCCATATCCACCAGTTGCGCCAGGCCCTCGACAAACCCTTCCCGCGCCCGCTGCTGCACACCATCCATGGTATCGGCTACCGGCTGGTGGACTTGGAAGAACGGGACTGATGCGTGATTCAAAAGCCAGTTCGTTGGATGGCGCGCTTTACATGCACCAGCGGCGTCCAGCCGAACCTTGCATGGTGGATCGATGAAGCGTGATCCACCCATCGGGCCGGCTTTTCTGTGGGGGCGAATTCATTCGCAAAGGGGAGCGCAGCTTCCCCCTTCAAAACCATCGGGCGAACCTTCGGTCCGCAAGGCGATTGAAATCGCCTCCACAGGTTCGCGATCCCCTTCTTGCCTAACCTGATATCAGCCGCCCCCCACAGGACAGGGACATGCCCGCTGCCACAACCACCTCCCGCATCCCGCGCACGGTCTGGGCGCTGGGTTTCGTCAGCCTGTTCATGGACCTTTCCTCCGAGCTGGTGCATGCCCTGCTGCCGCTGTACCTGGTGGGCAGCCTGGGGGCCAGCATGCTGGCGGTGGGGTTGATCGAAGGCCTGGCCGAAGCCACCGCCCTGGTGATCAAGGTGTTCTCCGGGGCCATCAGCGACTACCTGGGCAAGCGCAAGGGGCTGCTGCTGTTCGGCTACGGCCTGGCGGCCCTGAGCAAACCCCTCTTCCCCCTTGCCGGTTCCGCCGACCAGGTGCTGCTCGCGCGCCTGCTGGACCGGGTCGGCAAGGGTATCCGTGGCGCACCGCGGGATGCGCTGGTGGCCGATATCGCGCCACCGGAAATCCGTGGTGCCTGCTTCGGCCTGCGCCAGGCCATGGACACCGCCGGTGCCTTCCTCGGGCCGTTACTGGCGATCCTGCTGATGACGCTGCTGGCCGGCAATATCCGTCTGGTGCTCTGGTTCGCGGTGCTGCCGGCGCTGGTTTGCGTGGCCTGCATCCTGGTCGGGGTGAAGGAACCCGACGCTGCCCGGCCTTCCCGGCCGTTGCGTTCGCCGGTGCACTTCGGTGCCTGGCGCAGCTTTCCCGCCGCCTACTGGTGGGTGGTGGGCCTGGGCGCCCTGTTCGGCCTGGCCCGCTTCAGCGAAGCCTTTCTGGTGCTGCGGGCGCAGGACGCCGGTTTTTCCACCACCTGGGTTCCCCTGGTGATGGTGGTGATGGCGGGCTTCTACATGCTCTCGGCCTACCCGGCCGGCAAACTCTCGGACCGTGCCAGCCCGACAGGGTTGCTGGCCTTCTCCCTGGTGCTGCTGATCGTCGCCGACCTGCTGCTGGCCCGTGCCGACGCCCCTGCCCTGCTGCTGGCCGGTGTCGCCTTCTGGGGCCTGCACATGGGTTTCAGCCAGGGCATTCTCGCGGCCCTGGTGGCGGAAACCACCCCGGCGGACCTCAAGGGCAGCGCGTTCGGCCTGTTCAACCTGGCCAGCGGCGCCGCCCTGCTGCTGGCCAGCGTGCTGGCGGGCTGGCTGTGGCAGAGCCTGGGCGCGGCCAGCACCTTCCTCGCCGGCGCCGCCTTCTGCATGGCGACGCTCCTGCTGCTGGCCCTGCGCCGGCGCGGCTAGGGCTGCACCCAGCCTTTTTCGAGCAGTGGCCGGTCCCAGGCCGGTTCCTCGCTGATGCGTTCCACCAGGAACTCGATCAGGGTGCGCACCTTCAGCGCCCGGCGCTGGGTGGCCGGGTATACGGCGGAGAAGTTGAAGGAGGTCAGCGAGTAGTCGGTAAGCACCGGCAGCAGGCGGCCGTCCAGCAGGTCGGCGCTGGCTGCGAGAGTGGGCAGGCAGACCACGCAGGCGCCGGTGATGGCGTAATCCCGCAGCAGGTGCACGGAGTTGGAGCGCACCTGTCCGGTGAGGTTGAGTTCCACCGGGTCGATGCCGTTGAACACCCACTTGTTGCGCGATGGATAGCCCTCGTAGAGCGCTACCTTGTGCGCCTGCAGGTCCGCAGGCACCTCGGGCGCGCCGTGGCGCTCCAGGTATTGCGGTGATGCGCAGAACAGCCGGCGCACGGAAAACAACTTGCGCTCGATCAGCGATTCGGCCAGCGGCGGAAACATCTGGAAGGCCACGTCGAAGCCTTCTTCGATCGGGTCCACCACCCGGTCGTTGACGATCACATCCACCTCGATATCCGGGTACAGCCCGGTGAACTCCGCCAGCAGCGCGCCAAAATGGCCGAGGGCGAAACCCGGCAGCATCTGGATGCGCAGCTTGCCGCTGGGCTTGGCGCGCAGGTCGCGCATCTGCTCGGTGAGGCTGTTGAAGCTGGCCACCATGTCGGCGCATTCCTTGTAGTAGGTCTCCCCCACTTCCGAGAGCCGCACATGGCGGGTGCTGCGGTGGAACAGCGGCGCGCTGATGTATTCCTCCAGCTGCTGGATGCGGTGGCTGATGACCGAACGGGTCACCCCCAACTGCTGGGCGGCCCGGGCGAAGTTGCCGGTTTCCGCGACGCGGACGAAAGCTTCGATGCTGAGCAGGCGGTCCATGTTGTTTTCCGTTACTGGCAATGACTTGCAGGATAGAAACATGTGGGGGCGAATTCATTCGCTAAGGGGCGCGAAGCGCCCCCCAAAAGGCAGTCCTTCGGACTGCATAGCGAATGAATTCGCCTCCACAAGAGCAGCTCCATTCGCCCCTAGCTACCGACCAACCTCCGCTGCATCGGGAACAACTGCCAGCCCAGCCGCTCGCTCACCAGTCCCCACACGCCCTGGGGCGCTTTCAGCATCATCACCACCGCCACGCTGCCGAGGATGATCATGTACAGCGCGCCGAACTCGGCGAAGCAGCTGCGCAGCGCGAAGTAGATCAGGGTGCCGATCAGCGGGCCTTCCAGGGTGCCGATGCCGCCGATGATGACGATGAAGATCACCGCCGCGGTCCAGTCCTGCACGCTGAAGGCGGCGTCCGGGGAGATGCGTAGCTTCTGCAGGAAGATCAGCGCGCCGACCACGCCGGTGCAGCCGGCCGCCAGTACGTAGACCATCAGCTTGGTGCGGAACACATTGACGCCCAGACTGCCGGATGCCGGCTCCGAATCACGGATGGCGGTCAGCGCCAGGCCCTGGCGCGAGCGCAGCAGCAGGTAGACCAGCAGCACCGCGCCAACGGCGATGGCCAGGGCGCTGAAGTACAGCAGCATCTCGCGACCATCCCGGCTGCTGCCGATCTGCCGCACGATGGACGCCGGCAGGCTCTGCCCGGAACCGCCGCCCAGGCTGCCGACCTGCGCCAACCCGAGGCGGAACACCTCGGCCACCACCCAGGTGCCGATGGCGAAATAGGCACCGCGCAGGCGGAACAGCACCAGCGCCGTGGGCACTGCCAGCACAGCCACCACCAGTCCGGAGAGGAATACCGCCGCCAGCGGCGGCACGCCCAGTTGCGAGGCCAGTACGAACAGCAGGTAACCGCCCAGGCCAACGAAGGCCTGCTGGCCCACGGAAACCATGCCGGCGTAACCAGCCAGCAGGTTCCACATCTGCGCCAGGGCCAGGTAGTAGGCGAACTCCACCACCAGGCGCAGCACTGCGCGATCGGCCCAGAACGGCAGGGACGCCAGCAGCAGGACCAGCACGCCCAGCAGCGCCAGGCCCACCTGGCTGCTGCGGGTGGCGCGCTGGACGAGGTAGGCATTGTTCATCGCATTCATCAGTCGACACTCCGGGGGAACAGGCCGCGCGGGCGGAATACCAGGATCAGCAGGAACACCAGGTGGCCGGCGAGGATCTGCCAGCCCGGGTCGATGCGTGCGCCGACGGCCTGGGCGACACCGAGGATCACCCCGCCGACCAGGGTGCCCCAGAGGCTGCCGAGGCCGCCGATGATCACCGCCTCGAAACCGTAGAGCAGGCGCGCCGGGCCGACGCTGGGGTCGAAGCTGGTACGCACCGCGAGGAACACCCCGGCGATGGACACCACCGCCATCGCCAGGGCCATGGCCAGGCCGAAGATGTGGCGGTTGTCGATGCCCATCAGTTGCGCGGTGGACTGGTCGTCCGAGGTGGCGCGGAAGGCGCGGCCCAGGCGGGTCTTGTAGAACAAGAGCTGCAAGCCGCCGATCACCGCCAGGGCGCAGCCGAATACCAGCAGCGGCATCACGCCGAGGCTGAGGCCACCCACGGCGACACTGGCCACTTCCAGGTCGCCCTGGGAGAGCTTCCGGCTGTCGGCGCTGAAGAACTCCAACAGCAGGTTCTGCAGGATGATCGACAGCCCGAAGGTCACCAGCAGCGGCGGCAGGATGTCGTTGCCGAGGGTGCGGTTGAGCAGCTGCCGCTGCAGGCCGTAGCCGACCACGAACATCACCGGCACCACCAGCGCCAGGCTGGCCAGCGGCGACAGGCCGAGCACTTCCACCACCACCAGGGCCAGGTAGGACGCCAGCACGATGAAGTCGCCGTGGGCGATGTTGACCAGGCGCATGATGCCGAACATCAGCGACAGGCCGACCGCGAACATGGCGTAGAGACCGCCGAGCAGCGTGCCTTGCACCAGGGTATTGAGCCATTCCATCGTCATGCCTCCGCCAGGCCGAAATAGGCCGCCTTGATCTGTTCCTTGCTCACCTCGCCCGGCTTGCCGGACAGGGAAATGCGCCCCTCCTGGAAGCAGTAGAAGCGGTCGGCGACGCTGAGGGCCTGGTTGATGTCCTGTTCCACCAGGATCACCGCCGTGCCATCGGCCCTGATCGAGGGCAGCGCGGCGTAGATGTCCTTGATGGTGGTGGGCGCGAGACCCAGGCTGATTTCGTCGCAGAGCAGCAGGCTCGGACTGGACATCAGCGCGCGGCCGATGGCGACCATCTGCTGCTGGCCGCCGGACAGCGCGGTGCCGGGGCGCTTGCGCAACTTCTCCAACACCGGGAACAGGCCGTAGATGCGCTCCAGGTTCCAGGCACCCTGGCGCTTGCTGTAGGCGCCGATCAGCAGGTTTTCCTCGACGCTGAGCGAGGGGAACAGCTTGCGCCCCTCCGGCACCAGGGCGATGCCGCGCTCCAGAACACGATTGGCCGGCAGACTGCCGATGGATTCGCCCTTGAAACGGATGGCCTCGGAGTCGTTGCGGATCAGCCCGGCCAGCGAGCGCAGGAAAGTGGATTTGCCGGCGCCGTTGGAGCCGATGATGGCGACGGTTTCCCCGGCCGCCAGGTCCAGGTCGATGCCGAACAGCGCCTGGAAGTCGCCGTAGCCGGCGCGCAGTTTGCGAATCGTCAGCATGACTTCAGCTCCCGATGCCCATGTAGATTTCCTGCACCTTCGGATTGGCCATCACCGCATCGGGCTCGCCCTCGTCCAGCTTGCGGCCGAAGTTGATCACCGCCAGGCGGCCGACCACCGCCAGCAGCGCGTGGACGATATGCTCGATCCAGATGATCGCGGTGCCGGAGCGGTGGATGCCCTGGATGGTGCCCACCAGTTCCAGGCACTCCGGCTCGGTGAGGCCGCCGGCGATTTCGTCGAGCAGCAGCAGTTGCGGCCTGGTGGACAGGGCGCGGGCCATTTCCAGGCGCTTGCGCTCCAGCAGGGTCAGCGAGCCGGCCAGGGCATTGGCTTTCTTCATCAGGCCGGTGAGTTCGAGGATGTGTGCGCACCAGGCGTAGCTGTCCTTCTCCGACTGGCCGGCACCGAAGGTGGCGCCCACCAGCAGGTTCTCGAACACCGTCATCTTCACGAACGGATGGGGAATCTGGTGGGAGCGGCCGATGCCACGCTGGCAGCGTATGAACACTGGCTCGCGGGTGACGTCTTCACCCTGGAAGCGGATGCGCCCGCTGTCGGCGGCAACGCCCCCGGCGATGAGGTTGAACAGCGTGCTCTTGCCGGCGCCATTGGGCCCGATGATGCCCAACGCCTCCCCGGGCGCCAGGGCCAGGCTGAGATCGTCGGTCACCTTCACCGAGCCGTAGCTCTTGTGCACCTGCTCCAGTACGAGGAGTTGTTGCATGTCGTGATACCTGCTTCATACCGCGCCCTCTCCCCCGTGGGGGAGAGGGCTGGGGAGAGGGGGTAAGGGGCGTAGCCCGGCCGGTCAATAGGCGATCGCCTGCATCTCCCCACCAACGGGAATCTGCGGCGCGGTCTGGTTGCTGGTGATCACCAGGTCGTAGGTGAATGGCCCGCCCAGGCGCCACTGGCCGGACACCAGCGGGGTCTTGGCGACGTTCTTCACCGGGCCGTTCTTCCAGCTCACCGGGCCGACCACGGTGTTCAGTTCGGTCTTGAGCAGCGCATCGCGGGTGGCCTCGGGATTACCCACTTCCTCGGTGCGCTGGAGGATGTCCACCGCCAGCTCGAACAGCGCATGGACGAAGCCCAGCGGCTGGGTCCACTGCTTGCCGGTGGCCTTGGTGTAACGCTCGGCCAGTTGCCCGGCGCTAAGGCCGTTGAGCGAGGACACGAAGGGATGGCTCGGGCTCCACCAGATTTCCGTGGAGAGGTTGTGCCCGGCCTTGCCCAGGGCTTCCACCGCCGAAGGGAACAGCAGCGCCTTGCCCACCGACATGGCCTTGGGCTGGAAGCCCTGCTGGCGCGCCTGGGTCCAGAAGGTGGTGAGGTCCGGCGGAATGACCACGCCGGTGACGATTTCCGCCTCGGCCTTCTTGAACGCGGAAATCTGCGCGGAGAAGTCGTCGGTCAGGCTCTGGAAGCGGCCCGGGTCCACCAGCTGGAAGCCCTTCTGCGCGAGCACCGGCGGGAAGCCCAGCTTGCTGTCGCCCCAGGCATTGCCGTCGCCGTCGTTGGGGAACAGGCCGCCGATCACCTTGTTGCTGCCCATGCCGCCCCACATGGCGGTGTAGGTGGCGATCACGTCTTCCAGGCCCCAGAAGAAGTGGTAGGTCCACTGGAAACCTTCCTCCGGCTTGCCGCCACGGGTGAAGAACCAGGGCTGCCAGGGCGCCACGGTGGAGATGCAGGGGATTTCGTTGATCTCGCACTGGTCCGACACCGGGTTGGTGGTTTCCGGGGTGGACGACACCAGCATCAGGTCGACGCCATCGGAAAGGATCAGTTCGTTGGCCACTTCGGCGGCACGGTTGGGGTTGGACTGGCTGTCCTTGACGATCACCTCCAGGCGGCAGCGCTGGCCGCCCACGGTAATGCTGTTCTTCAGCACCGACGCCAGGCTCTCGATGATGTAGGCGTCCGCGGCGGCAAAGGGCGCCAACGGCCCGGTCTGGGGGCTGACGTAGCCGATGCGGATGACCTTTTCCGCCGCCAGCAGCGGGGCCGAAGAAAAGCCCGCCAGCAGCGAGCCACCGGCCACGACGCCGCTCGCCCGCAGGAAATCACGCCGGGAGAGCCCGGCACCCAGGAGTTTCTTGTTGTTGTCCATGACGGATGCCTCGATTGGGGAATGAGGCCCGGCGCGGGCACGCAAGGGTGACCGGCCGGGGTGGCGATGAATTGAAGCCGGATCAGAAGAAGACGGTGATGTCGAAGGAACCCACCAGTTGGCTGTCTTCGCGGCCATCGCCGAAGGCGTCGCGGCCGTTGCCACTATGGATGTCGTAGCGCAGTTCGGGGCGCAGGCGGACGTTGGGCACCGGCGTCCAGGCCAGGTTGGTGGTGAAGCCGTAGAAGCTGCCCCAGCTCGGGTCGGGAATGCCGGTCTGCGTGTCGATGTTGGCCATCACCACATGTACCGGCGCGTCGGTGTAGAACCACTCGGCGCGGCTGTTCCACATCAGGTTGTCGCCCAGGCGGTGGTACCAGTTGACGTCGGTGCCGTACCAGTGGGCATTGCCCTTGTTGGCGAACGCGGCGAAGGCCGCGTCTTCCTGCTGGCCGTAGTTGAACTCCACGGCGACCCGGTTGCGCTCGTCGAGCACATGGGAAACCGTCAGGTAGGAGGCGTAGCGGGTCAGGTCCTCATCCTTGCTGCCGGCCGGAATGGGCGAGCCGCAGGCGCATTCGGCGAAGCTGTCGCCGGCGCCATTGCCGTAGATGTTTTCCCAGTCCACCCAGGTGCGGAAGTCGGCCGAGCGCCAGCGCAGGTTGGCGATCAGGTCCGGGTCGCCGTTGGGGTCCTGCATGTTGTTCCAGCCCTGCACCAGGCCCAGTTCGAAACCGAGCATGCTGCCGCCCTCTTCCTGGGGCAGCTTGAAGGAGTACAGCGCGCCGGTGTGCTTGGCCGGGCCGTGCATGAAGGAATAGGTGTGGCTGTAGAAGTCCGCCGGGGCCGGGCTGCCCAGGGCAAAGCCGATCTCGTTTTCCAGCGGGGTATGGAAGACGCCGAGCATCAGGTTGGAGCCGCCGAGCACCGGGATATAGAAGTCCAGGTAGGCCTGAGCGATGTTGAAGTTCTCGTCGTTGGCATCGGCGCTGCGGTTGACGCCGAAGTCTTCGTCGAAGCCGTAGGTCTTGAAGAAGCGCGCATCCTTGCCATAGAGCGCGGTGACGTTGAAGCCCCAGTCGGCTTCCTGCGGCATCGGCCCCGGGAACGGACCGACGCGGCCCACCACGTTGCCCTTGGGCGTCTTCTCGATGGCCAGGGCGAACTGGTTGAGGTTGAAGCCTTCGTCGTTGTTGAAGAAGGCCTGCTTGCTCACGTCGTCAGTGCCGTTGTCGTTGTAGATCCAGCCGGCCTGGGCCCAGCCATGGACCTTGATGCCGTAATCCTGTTCCAGGCCGTCGCCGAAGGCACTGCGCAGCAGCGAACCGGACGGCCCCGGCTCAGCGGCCTGGGCAAATGCAGGAAACAGCGCGGCGGCCGCCACGAGCGGGGCGAACAGGGAGATTGCGGGACGATGCTTGCGAGGAATCATGGCAGCTACCTTGTTGTTATTAGTCAGCCTGATGCGGACGCGCCCCGCTGGCAGTGCGGGGCTGGCTGTCCGGCTGGGGCGCAAGCTACAAGCGGCCCTCGCCACCAACAATTCCGGTTTCAGCGATATGAGTGTTTGCGAATCGAGAACAATCGCGCCTGCCCTGAGCTAGAGCGGCTGATGGGGAAATGGGGCGCGGCGCGGTGGGCGGTTATCGGACGGAATTACTTTGCGTACAGGGAAAGCAAACCTTGTGGGGGCGATTTCAATCGCTAAAGGGCGGCGCCGCTGCCCCCGGCGATGCCTGACAGGGCAGTCCTGCGGACTGCTTAGCGATTGAAATCGCCCCCACAGAACAAGCGGGCCGTGGGATTTTCAACGCTTCTTGCGCAACGGCTCCAGCAAGGGCTTCAGCCCGTTGTGGTCGATCTCCTGCATCAGCATCAGCAGCCGTCCGATCTCGCCCTTGGGGAAGCCTTCGCGGGCGAACCAGTTGAGGTAGTGTCCGGGCAGGTCGGCGATCAGGCGGCCCTTGTACTTGCCGTAGGGCATCTCGCGGGTGACCAGGAGCAGCAGGTCTTCGGGGTTCATCGGGCGGCCTTGCGGGTAAAGGAGGCGACGATTGTCGCAGAGCCAGGGCTCAGGCATCCACCGGCGTGCCCAGCAGGCCGAACTCCGCGGGCACCTTTACGTAGAACAGGGTCACGCCCTCCTCTTCCAGGCGCCTGAGCAGGGCGTCGCACTCCGCTTCGCTGAGGGCCATGAGGATCAGCATCGGCTGGTCGGCCATCTCGAAGAAGTGATGGGAATGAAACTGCCTGGTATGCCCGAAGCCTTCGATACCGGAAACCAGGGTGGCACCGCGCAGGCCCATTTCCATGGCCAGGGCAACAATCCAGTCGGCGAGCATCTTGCCCTCGTGACGGCGGTTCTGCTGGGTGTAGAGGGTGAGTTGGTAGCCTTTCATGCATGCAACCTCCTTAAGAGCCTGCTCACGATCGCGCGCGGGCGCCCGCTCAAATTATTCCGCCGTTGACGCGCAATGTCTGGCCATTCACCCAGGCACCCTCCGGGCCGACCAGGAAGGCCACCAGGTTGGCGATGTCCTCGGGGTTACCGAGGCGCTCCAGCGGTGCCTGCTTGGTCAGGCGTTCCACCAGTTCCGGGGACTTGCCGTCGAGGAACAGGTTGGTGGCCGTGGGCCCCGGCGCCACGCAGTTGACCGAGATGCTGCGGCCACGCAATTCGCGGGCGAAAATCGCACTCATGGTTTCCACCGCCGCCTTGGACGCCGCGTAGATGGCGTAGCCCGGCAGCCCCATCCCCACCACGCTGCTGGACAGGTTGACGATGCGCCCGCCGCTGCGCAGTCGCGAGGCGGCCAATTTGAGGGTGTTGAAGGTTCCGCGGGTGTTGATGGCGAACATCCGGTCGTAGAGCGCCATTTCGGTGTCGGCCAGCGGCACCAGGCCGGGCTGGATCACCCCGGCGTTATTGACCAGGATGTCGACGGCACCGAACTCCATTTCCGTCTGGTCGAACAGCACCGCGACCGCCACCGGGTCGCTGACATCGGCCAGCACCGGATAAGCCTTGCCCCCCGCCCGTCTGATTTCGTCCACGACCCGCTCGGCCGCTTCTGGCCGCGTGGCGTAATTGACCACCACCTGGATGCCGTCGGCTGCGAGACGGCGAGCGATGGCGGCGCCGATACCCCGGGACGCTCCGGTGACGATTGCGGTTCTGGCAGTTTCTGGCATGCGGCTCTCCCGTACGGCCCTCGAAGCCACGGCTGGTGCCGCTTGCGGGGCCTTTTCAGTGGTATAGCCGCAGATGGCGAAGCGTGTGAGACCGGCTATCCGGCGCCTGTAACGTGCGCTGTGCGCGCCGAGAATCCTCTGCCGGCCCTTCGAATCTGTGTAGGGGCAGCAGCTTGGACGCCGGCACGGACAGCCCCCTCTCCCTTCAGGGAGAGGGTTGGGGAGAGGGCCTTTTGCCTGTTGGGCCTCGCTGCGCTCGGACCAATCTACGGGGCCGCTGCGCGACCCTTGGCGAATGAATTCGCCTACAAGGCTTCAACCGCCGACGACTGGGTGACGCCCGATCCATAGCTCGCCGGACTGAACAACCGGGTCACGCCGAGCATCAGCAGCACGCCGACCACCAGCACCAGCCAGGCAGCGGTGAAGCTGCCGGTGAGCTCCCGCAGCCAGCCGCTGAGCCAAGGCGACACGGCGTTGATCAGGAAGCCCACGCCCTGCACGAAGGCGGCCAGTTGGCCCGCCTCGCGCGGGTCGCGGCGGTGGTCGAGGGTGAGGATCAGGCTGAGGGCGAAGCACGCACCCAGGCCGAAGCCAATCAGGGCGATCCACAGGGCGAACAGTTCCAGCGGCGCCCAAATCAACCCGGCGAATCCCACCGCCTGGGCGATCAGGCTCACCGACAGCAACGGCCGGCGATCCGTGCTGCGCTGCGCCAGGGCGGGCATGCCCAGGGCCGCGATGACCTGGAAGATGGTCATGAAGGCGAGCAACGAACCGCTGCGGGTCGGGCTCCAGCCCAGCTGCTGATAGTAGGCCGGCAGCCAGGCCACCATGCTCATGTAGCCGCAGTTGACCAGGCCGAAATACAGCGCCAGCAGCCAGGCCCGGCGATTGCCCATGAAGCTCGGGGACCGGCCAGCGGCGACGGGTCCCGGGCTCGGCAGCGGCCGCGACAGCCAGAGCGCCAGGGCCAGCACCGCCGGCACCAGCCAGAGCCCGAGCCCCGCCTGCCAGTGCTCGAAGCGCTGGGCCAGCAACGGACTGCTCAGCGCCGCCATGCCCCCGCCGCTCATCAGCGAAGCCGAATACACACCCATGGCCAGCGCCACCCGCCCCTCGAAGCGGCGCTTGATCACCGCCGGCAGCAGCACCTGGATCAGCGCGACACCGGCGCCGCCCAGCAAGGCGGTCGCCAGCAGCGGACCGGCCTGGCCACACAGCAGCCGCGCCAGACAGGCGCCGGCGATCAGCGCAAGGCCGAGGCCGATGCCGCGTCGTTCACCCAGTCCGCTCAGGCGATTGCCCAGCAGCGCCACCAGGCCCATGCAGACCACCGGCAACGTGGTCAGCAGCGCGGCGGTCTGGAAGCCCATGCCGGTGGCGCTGCGAATGTCCGCCAGAAGTGGACTGACCGAGGCGAGGATGGGTCGCAGGTTCAACCCCACGACCACCAGCAGGGCCCAGGCGGCAAGGTTGTCGAGACGTTCAGCGCGCGGCATGCAGGGCCTGCCAGCGGGCGTAGATTTTGCTCATGGCCGGTTGTGGCAGGTGCTGGATGTCCAGCTTCTGCGCCTCCAGGGGCAGCGCCATCTGCTGGTAGACCGCCGCGGTGGACAGGCCGAAGGGTTCTCCCACGGCGTTGGCGGCGGCGAACACCACCCGGCTCACGCCGCACAGGTGCATGGCCGCCAGGCACATGGGGCACGGCTGGCCGCTGGCGTAGATCACGCAGCCATCCAGGCGCGGGCCCAGTTGCCGGCTGGCGGCGCGGATGGCCTGGAGTTCGGCGTGGCAGGTGGGGTCCTGGGTCAGGTGGATTTCATTCACCGCGCGGGCCAGCACCTGGCCGTCGCGCACCAGCAGCGCGCCGAACGGGCGGCCGCCCTGCTCCACGTTCTGCCGCGCCAGTTCCACGGCCTGTTCCAGGTAATTGCGATCTTCAGACATGGGGTGCTCCATCAATCAGCGGGGGCCGGCGGCGATCAGCAACTCGGCAGGGAGTCCGGCCTTCATGGATCGCCTTCGCGTTTGGTCGGACGGGCGAAATTATGTCCAGCTGGTCAGGTATTCTGAAATTAAATATAACCATGCCTATCAGTGGTACCTGGAATACATCCATGTTCGATCCCCTCCTTCTGCGCAGCTTCGTCACGGTTGCCGATTGCGGGAACTTCACCCGCGCCGCCGAACGTCTGCACCTCACCCAGTCCACCGTCAGCCAGCAATTACGCCGGCTGGAGGAAAGCCTCGGCTGCCGCCTGCTGGACCGCAGCCAGCGCCAGGTGGTGGCCACCGCCGAAGGCGAACAGTTGCTCGGCTACGCCCGGCGCATCCTCGCCCTGCAGGAAGAAGCCGCCGAAGTGCTGCGCCACCAGCCCGGCAGCGGCGTGCTGCGCCTGGGGGTGCCCGAGGACTTCGCCGCCGAGCGCCTGATGCCGGTCCTCGCGGAATTCTCCGCCGCCTGGCCCGGCGTGCGCCTGGAGGTGACCAGCGGCCTCAGCCCGGAACTGCTGCGCCTGTACCAGGGCGGCGAGTTCGACCTGCTGCTGGTCAAGCGCATGGGCGATGGCGGCGACAGCCTGGCTTCCTGGCCGGAACCCCTCGGCTGGGTGGATAGCGCGTCCCGCCCGGCCTACGGCCGCGAGCCGCTGCCCCTGGTGGTCTTCCCCAGCGGCGGGCTGTATCGCAACGAGATGCTCCACGGCCTCGACGTGCAAGGCCGGCGCTGGCGCATCGCCTACTCCAGCGCCAGCCTGGCCAGCGTGCGCGCGGCGGTGGCAGCGGGCCTGGGCGTGAGCCTGCTGCCGTTGCGGGTATTGGGGCCGGAGCATCGGCTGCTCGGCAAGGCAGAAGACCTGCCGGAGATCCAGGGATTGCGGCTGGCGCTCTATGGGAGAAAGGGCTTGGGGCGTGCGGAGGATGAATTGGTGGAAAGGTTGAAGGCGCTATGCGGAGCAGATGACTCTTGTGGGGGCGAATTCATTCGCTAAGCGGGCCGCAGGCTCGCCCTAGCAGGCCAATGGGACAGCTGCGCTGTCCTTCGCGAATGAATTCGCCCCCACAGAAAAGCGATCAGGGCGTCTCTTCCGAATCCGCATCCACCTGCTCCAGCTGCCCCTGGTCCCAGCCGCCGCCCAGCGCGGCGATAAGCTGGACGCTGGTGGTCAGGCGGGAGCCCATCAGGGTCAGGACGGTGCGTTCGTTGTTCAGCGCGGTGGCCTGGTTGGTGACCACGCTGTTGTAGTCCACCAGGCCCGCCTTGTACTGGTTGGTGATCAGGCGCAGGGCTTCGCGGGCGGCCTCCAGGGCTTCCTGCTGGACCGCGCTCTCCTCTTCCAGCACGTCGAGCTGGACCATGTAGTCCTCGGTTTCGCGGAAGCTGTCCAGCACGGTCTGGCGGTAGGCGGCGACGGTCTGGTCATAGCTGGCTTCGGCCTGGGCCACCTGGGAGCGGATCAGGCCGCCGTCGAACAGGGTCATGGCGAATTCCGGCCCGATCGACCAGAAGCGGTTCGGCGTGGTGATCCAGTCATGCAGGCTGCCGCTGCGGTAGCCGCCGGCTGCACTGAGGCTGAGGCTCGGGAAGTAGGCCGACTTGGCCACGCCGATCTGGGCGTTGGCGGACATCATGTCGCGTTCGGCCGAGGCCACATCCGGGCGGCGTTCCAGCAGTTGCGACGGCAGCAGGGCCGGCACCCTTGGCAGTGTCGGGACGCTGTCCACCTCGGCAAGGCTGAACTCCGCCGGGGGCACGCCGACCAGCACGGCGATGGCGTTCTCCAGTTGTGCACGCTGGTACTTGAGGTCGATCGCCTGGGCTTCGGTGCTCTTGAGCTGGGTGGTGGCCTGGGCCACGTCGGCGCGGGTGACGATGCCGGCCTTGTACTGGTTCTCGGTCAACTTCAGCGCCCGCTGATAACCGGCGATGGTCGCTTCCAGCAGGCGCTTCTGGGCATCCAGCACGCGCAGTTGCAGGTAGTTCTGCGCCAGCTCCGATTGCAGGCTGAGGCGCGCGGCGGCGAGGTCGGCGGCGCTGGCCTGCATGTTCGCGGTGTCGGATTCCAGCTGGCGGCGCAGCTTGCCCCACAGGTCGATTTCCCAGTTCACGCCCAGGCTCGTGTCATAACTCTTGGACACGCCACCGCCGCCGGAGCTGGTGACCGTGGAGCCATCGGACAGGCGCACGGTGCTGTCGCCACCGCCCTGTCCCGAGCGGGTCTTGCCGGCATTGGCGGTCACCGAGGGGAAGAACGAGGCGCGGGCGCCACGGGCGAGCGCCTGGGCCTGGCGGTACTGGGCGACCGACTGGGCCAGGGTCTGGTTGGACTGTTCCAGGCGCAGTTGCAGGTCGTTGAGGGTGGCGTCGCCGTACAGCTCCCACCAGCGGCCACGCTGCTCCAGGTCCGCAGGGCTCGCCAGGGTCCAGCCTTCGGCATGCTTGAACTGCGCGGGCACGCTCTGCTCCGGGCGCTTGTAGTCCGGGCCTATGGCGCAGCCGCCGAGCAGCAGGCCGGCAAGGGCCAGGGCCATGGCGCGACGCAGGGGTTTCAGGGAAGTGGCAGCGGTGTTCATAGGGGTGTTTCCAGAGCGGCGTCGGTACGCACGCCACGCCAGCGGTTGAAGCGGTGGCGCAGACGGTCGAGTTGGAGGTAGACCACGGGGGTGGTGTAGAGGGTCAGCAACTGGCTCAGCACCAGGCCGCCGATGATGGCCAGGCCCAGCGGCTGGCGCATCTCCGCGCCTTCGGCCCCGCCGATCAGCAGCGGCACAGCGCCGAGGATGGCGGCAACGGTGGTCATCAGGATCGGCCGCAGGCGCAGCAGGCAGGCCTGGTGGATGGATTCGTCCGGGCCCAGGCCGTCGTGGCGTTCCAGCTGCAGGGCGAGGTCGATCATCATGATGGCGTTCTTTTTCACCACGCCGATGAGCAGGAACAGGCCCAGCAGCGAGATGAGGCTGAACTCGCCGCCGGTGAGCAGGATCGCCAGCAGCGCACCGACACCCGCCGAGGGCAGTGTCGAAAGGATGGTCAGCGGGTGGATGTAGCTCTCGTAGAGGATGCCGAGCACCAGGTACACCAGCACCAGGGCGGCGAGGATCATCCACGGCTGGTTTTCCTGGGTGGCCTGGAAGGCGCTGGCGCTGCCGCCCATGCGCGCGATCACCGAGCTGGGCAGGCCGATGGCGGCCACCGCCTTCTCGATGGCCACGGTGGCCTTGTCCAGGCTGACACCGGGCGCCAGGTCGAAGGCGATGCTCTCCGAAGCGAACTGGCCTTCGTGGTTGACCCGGTCTTCCTCCAGGCTGCGCTCGTAGTGAGCGAAGCTGGACAGCGGCACGCGCTGGCCATCGGCGGTGACCAGCTGGACCTGCTTGAGGGTTTCCGGGTCCTGGGCGTACTTCGGGTTGACCTCCATCACCACCTGGTACTGGTTCAGGGTGTCGTAGATGGTGGAGATCTGCCGCTGGCTGTAAGCGTTGTTCAGGGCGGTGGTGACCATGGACATGTCGATGCCCAGGCGCTTGGCGGTGTCGCGGTCCACCTTCAGGGTGACCTGCTGGGCACCCTCCCCTTCGTTGGCGTCGATAGCCGTGAGCTCCGGCAAGGCCTTGAGCGCGGCGGTGACTTTCGGCGCCCAGCTGCGCAGGTCGGACAGTTCGCCGCTCTGCAGCACGTACTCATACTGCGAACTGCGCTGTTCGCGCCCGCCACCGAACTGCAGGTCCTGGTCGGCCATCAGCATCAGGCGGCCACCGGGCACCTTGGGCAGGTTGGCACGCAGGCGTTCGATCACCTTCTGCGCCGACACCTTGCGCTCGGCGATGGGTTTCAGGCGCACGATCATGAAGGCGTTGTTGATGCCGCCGCTGCCGCCGATGAAGCCGGCCACGCTCTCCACGGCCGGGTCCTTGAGGACAGCACGGCGGAAGATTTCCATCTTCGGCTGCATCACGCTGAAGGACAGGCCGTCGTCGCCGCGGATGAAGCCGATCAGCTGGCCGGTGTCCTGTTGCGGCAGGAAGGTCTTGGGCACCAGCACGTAGAGGGCGACGTTGCAGGCGATGGTCAACAGCAGGCTGGCCAGGGTCAGGCGCGGATGGCGCAGGGCGACGCCCAGGGTGCGGTCATAGGCGCCAACCATGCGCGTATGCAGCGCCTCGCTCCAGCGTTGCAGGCGGCTGTCCTTGTCCGGCACATGGGGTTTGAGCCAGCGCGCGCAGAGCATCGGCGTCAGGGTCAGGGACACCAGTAGCGAAACCAGGATGGCCACCGCCAGGGTCAGGGAGAACTCGCGGAACAGCCGGTCGATGATGCCGCCCATGAACAGGATGGAAACGAACACCGCCACCAGCGAGAGGTTCATCGACAGCAGGGTGAAGCCGACTTCGCGGGTGCCCTGCAGCGCCGCCTTGAACGGCGCCATGCCCTCGTTGATGTGCCGCGAGATGTTTTCCAGCACCACGATGGCGTCGTCCACCACCAGGCCGGCGGCGAGGATCAGCGCCATCAGCGACAGCACGTTGAGGGAGAAGCCCATCAGGTACATCACCGCGAAGGTGCCGACCAGCGACACCGGCACCGCCAGCGCCGGGATCAGCGAGGCACGCAGGTTGCCGAGGAACAGGTAGACCACGAGGATCACCAGGGCCACGGCGATCAGCAGGGTGCGCTCGGCTTCGTGCAGGGTGGCGCGGATCACCGGCGAGCGGTCCATGGCCAGGTCCAGTTTGACGCTGGCCGGCAGCACCGCCTGCAACGCGGGCAGCTGCTGCTTGATGCTTTCGATGGTCTCGATGATGTTGGCGCCGGCCTGGCGGTTGATCACCAGCAGCACCGCCGAGTCGTCGTTGAAAAAACCGCTGTTGTAGCGGTCTTCCACCGCGTCGCGGACCTTGGCCACGTCACCCAGGCGCAGGGCCGCGCCGTCCTGGTAGCGGATGATCAGCGGCGCGTAGTCGGCGGCCTTCTCCAACTGGTCGTTGGCGCTCACCTGCCAGTGGCGCTCGGCGTCTTCCACCGCGCCCTTGGGCCGGCGCTGGTTGGCAGCGGCGATGGTGCTGCGCACGTCGTCCAGGGCGATGCCGTACTGGGTCAGCAGGTGCGGCTCCAGCTCCACCCGAACCGCCGGCAGCGAGCTGCCGCCGATCTGCACCTCGCCCACGCCCTTAACCTGGGACAGGCTCTGGGCCAGGATGGTGGACGCCAGGTCGTAGAGCTGGCCCTTCTCCAGGACGTCGGAAGTCAGCGACAGCACCATGATCGGCGCCTGGGACGGGTTGACCTTCTTGTAGGTGGGCATGCTGCGCATGCCGCTGGGCAGCAGGTTGCGCGAGGCGTTGATGGCCGCCTGCACGTCACGGGCGGCGCCGTTGATGTCGCGGTCCAGGTCGAACTGCACGATGATCCGCGTCGAGCCCTGGCTGGTGCGGCTGGTCATCTGGTTGATGCCGGCGATGGTGCCCAGCGAGCGCTCCAGCGGCGTGGTGACGCTGGACGCCATGATCTCCGGGCTGGCACCCGGCAGGCTGGCCTGCACGGTGATCACCGGGAAGTCCATCTGCGGCAGCGGCGATACCGGCAGCAGGCCGAAACTGACGCTGCCCAGCAGCAGGATCGCCAGGCTCAGCAGCATGGTGGCCACCGGGCGGTGGATGAACGGGGCGGAGAGGTTCATGGGAGGCGGCTCCAAGCTGCAAGCTTCAAGCTGCAAGCGGCCCCGTGCACGCAGTGAGGCCGAGGCAGTCCTGCTCTTCTCTTGCAGCTTGTGGCTTGTGGCTTGCCGCTGGCGCCCATCACACCTGCACCCCCGCGGCTGAGCGGCCCCAACGCCGCGCCAATCGATCAAACGCGAGATAGATGACGGGCGTCGTGAACAGGGTCAGTACCTGGGACAGCAGCAGCCCGCCGACCATCACCAGGCCCAGCGGCTGGCGCAGCTCGGCGCCGGAACCTGTGGCGAGCATCAGCGGCACGGCACCGAACAGGGCTGCCAGGGTGGTCATCAGGATCGGCCGGAAGCGCAGCAGCGCCGCCTGGTAGATGGCCGCCTCCGGGCTCATGCCCTGCTGCCGCTCTGCCTCCAGGGCGAAGTCGATCATCATGATGGCATTCTTCTTCACGATGCCGATCAGCAGGATGATGCCGATGATGGCGATCAGGCCCAGGTCATTGCCGGTCAGCAGCAACGCCAGCAAGGCGCCGACGCCCGCCGAGGGCAGCGTGGAAAGGATGGTCACCGGGTGGATATAGCTCTCGTAGAGCACGCCCAGCACGATGTACATGGTCACCACCGCCGCCAGGATCAGTAGCAGCGTGCTGGACAGGGACGCCTGGAAGGCCGCCGCCGCGCCCTGGAAGCGGGTCTGGATGCCTTCGGGCATGCCGATTTCCTGCTGCACCCGCTCGATTACCGCCACCGCCTCGCCCAGGGCGACGCCCGGAGCGAGGTTGAAGGACAAGGTCACCGCCGGGAACTGGCCGATATGGTTGATGGCCAGCTGGGTCTGGCGCTCCTCGACCCGCGCCAGGGCCGACAGCGGTACCTGCCCGCCGTCACGGTTGGCGACGTGGATCTGCTGCAGCGCCTGCGGGCCGATCACCTCGCCGGCGGCGGATTCCAGTACCACACGGTACTGGCTGGCCTGGGTGAAGATGGTGGAGATCTGCCGCTGGCCGAAGGCGTCGTAGAGCGCATCGGTGATGGCGGAGATTTCCACGCCCAGGCGCCCGGCCATGTCGCGGTCGATGTTCAGGTACACCTGCAGGCCCTTGTCCTGGAGGTCGCTGGCCACGTCCGAGAGTTCCGGCTGCTGGCCCAGGGCGTCCACCAGCTTGCCCGTCCACTCGTTGAGCAGATCGGCGTCCGGGGACTCCAGGCTGAACTGGAACTGGGTACGACTGACCCGGTCCTCGATGGTCAGGTCCTGCACCGGCTGCAGGTAAAGGCGGATGTCGCTCTGCCTGTCCAGCTCAGGCTGCAGGCGCGCGATCACCTCGCTGGCGGTGACGTCGCGCTCGCCGTGGGGCTTGAGGTTGATCAGCATGCGGCCACTGTTGAGGGTGACGTTGTCGCCGTCCACGCCGATGTAGGAGGTCAGGCTGGCCACCGCCGGGTCCTTGAGGATCAGCGCGGCAACCTTCTGCTGGCGTTCGCTCATGGAGCGGAAGGACACCGACTGCGGCGCCTCGGTGATGCCCTGGATGACGCCGGTGTCCTGCACCGGGAAGAAACCCTTGGGCACCGCGAGATAGAGCACCACGGTGAGCGCCAGGGTGCCGACCGCCACCAGCAGGGTCAGGCCCTGGTGCCGCAGGACCCACTGCAGGCCGCGGCCGTAGCGTTCGATCATGCCGTCGATGAAATCGCCGCTGGCCTTGTAGAAGCCGCCCTCCTCCTCTTTCTTCTCCCGCTTGAGCAGGCGCGCGCACATCATCGGCGTCAGGGTCAGGGACACCACCAGCGAAATCAGGATGGCCACCGCCAGGGTGATGGCGAACTCGCGGAACAGCCGGCCCACCACGTCCGCCATGAACAGCAGCGGGATCAGTACCGCGATCAGCGAGAAGGTCAGGGAGATCAGGGTGAAGCCGATCTGCTTCGCGCCCTTGAGCGCGGCGTTGAGCGGCGTCTCGCCCTCTTCCAGGTGGCGGGCGATGTTCTCCAGCATGACGATGGCGTCGTCCACCACGAAGCCGGTGGCGATGGTCAGGGCCATCAGCGTCAGGTTGTTGATGGAGAAGCCGGCCAGGTACATCACCGCGAAGGTGCCCACCAGGGACAGCGGCACGGCGATGGAAGGAATGATGGTGGCGCTCATCCGGCGCAGGAACAGGAAGGTCACCATCACCACCAGGGCGATGGCGAGGAACAGTTCGTGGCGCACATCGGTGATGGCGGCACGGATGGTCTGGGTGCGGTCAGTGAGCACCAGGACATCGATACCCGCCGGCAGGTTGGCGGTGATCGACGGCAGCAGCGCCTGGATGCGGTCCACCACCTCGATCACGTTGGCGCCGGGCTGGCGCTGGATGTTCAGCAGCACCGCTTCGTTCTGGTTGGCCCAGGCGGCGAGGCGTTCGTTCTCGGCACCGTCGACGATCTCGGCCACGTCCTTCAGGCGCAGGGCGGCGCCATTGTTGTAGGCGACGATGAGGTTGGCGTACTCCTCGGCGGACTTGAGCTGGTCGTTGGCGTCCAGCATCGACACGCGGGTGGGGCCGTCGAAGTTGCCCTTGGGCTGGTTGACGTTGGAAGCACTGACCAGGCTGCGCACGTCCGACAGGTTCAGGCCGTTGGCCGCCAGCGCCTCGGGGTTGACGCGGATGCGCACCGCCTGGCGCTGGCCACCGGCGATGCTGACCATGCCGACGCCATTGATCTGCGCCAGCTTCTGCGCCATGCGGGTGTCCACCAGGTTATGCAGCCTGGGCAGCGGCATGGTCTTCGAGCTGATGGCGAGGGTCAGAACCGGCGTATCGGCCGGGTTGACCTTGTTGTAGACCGGCGGTGCCGGCAGGTCGTTGGGCAGCAGGTTGGTGGCCGCGTTGATGGCCGCCTGCACCTCCTGCTCGGCCACATCCAGCTCCACTTCGAGGGAAAAGCGCAGGGTGATGACCGAAGCCCCGCCGGAGCTGGTGGAGGACATCTGGGTCAGGCCCGGCATCTGCCCGAACTGGCGTTCCAGCGGCGCGGTGACGGCGCTGGTCATCACATCCGGGCTGGCCCCCGGATAGAGGGTAAGGACGCGGATGGTCGGGTAATCCACTTCCGGCAGCGCGGAAACCGGCAGCAGGCGGTAGGCGACCAGGCCGGCGAGGAGAATCGCCAGCATGCTCAGGGTGGTGGCGACCGGCCGCAGGATGAACAGGCGAGAGAGATTCATACGCCGCCTTTCACGTCCTGGCCTTCGGGCTTGGCGCCCTGCAGCTGTTCAGTGGGCTGGCTGGGGATTTCGTCGGCGTCGTGCACCACCTCCACCTCGCTGCCGTCGCGCAGGCGGTCGGTGCCTTCCAGTACCACGCGCTCGCCCGGCTGCAGGCCGCTCCTGACCACGGTGCGCTCGCCGTCGTCCGGGCCGGTTTCCAGTTTGCGCACCCTGACCTTCTTCTCGCCGTCCATCACGTAGGCGAAGGTGCCCTGGCTGCCGAACTGCACGGCGGCGGACGGGATCAGCACGGCTTGCGGCAGCAGCTCTGCGCGCAGGCGGATATTGACGAACTGGTTGGGGAAGAGGCTTTCGTCCTCGTTGGCGAAACGCGCCTTGAGCTTCAGGGTGCCGGTGGTGGTGTCGATCTGGTTGTCCAGGCTCTGCAGCACGCCTTCGGCCTGCAGGCGCTTGTCGTTGCGGTCCCAGGCCTCGACCACCAGCGGCTGGCCGGCGCGGAACCGACTGACCACGTCCGGCAGCTGACCTTCGGGCAGGGTGAAGGCGACGCTGATGGGCTTGGTCTGGGTAATGACCACCAGCGGCGTGGTGTCACCGCTGCTGACCAGGTTGCCGAGGTCAACCTGGCGCAGGCCGAGGCGCCCGGAGATGGGCGCGCGCACCTGGGTGAAACCGAGGTTCAGCCGAGCTTCGGCGACCGCCGCCTCGTTGGTCTTGATGGTGCCGCGATATTGCGCCACCAGCGCTTCCTGGGTGTCCAGGGTCTGCTTGGCGATGCTGTCCTCGGCGTACAGGCCACGGTAACGGGCCAGGTCGATCTCGGCGTTCTTCAGCTGTGCGCGGTTCTGCGCCAGGGTGCCTTCGGCCTGCTGCAGGGCGACCTGGTACGGACGCGGGTCGATCACCGCCAGCAGGTCGCCGGCCTTGACCTGCTGGCCTTCCTCGAACTGCAGCTTGACCAGCTCGCCATCGACGCGGCTGCGCACGTTCACCGTGTTCAGCGCGGTGACGGTGCCCAGGGCCTTGAGATAGACCGGGAAGTCGGCCTGGGTGATGGTGGCGACGCGCACCGGCACCGGCCCCGAGAAGGCGCCGAAGCCGGGACGCCCCGGCCCGCCCCGGCCTCCCTGGTGATTCGGCTTGGCGGCGGTTTCCGGCCAGAACCACCAGATCAGGAGCACGAGCGCCAGCAAGGCGACGGCGATGGCCAGCCAGTTACGGAAGGAACGGGAGTTCGGGGATTTCTCAGTGTTCGGGGACATGATTCAGGTCGAAATAGGCGAGAGCATGAACGATAAGCAGTTGAATGCAGAAGGCAAAGTCAATTTACCGGCTATTTACTCAGGCCTGACGCAGCGAACTATCCTTGATGACCTGCAATCGCCCTGCTTTTGTGGGCATAACTGATTTCACCGGACCGGGGAGAGTTCCGTGCTCGATAGTTTCCGGCAGCGTTTCGCCGCCCTTGCCACCCGCGCCGAATGCCATTCCCTGCGCGTTGTCTGCCAGACCAGCGAGCAGGCCCTGCTGCGCCGCGGCGTCGCCGAACCACCGTCCCTCAGCCAGGACATGGGCGCCATGCTCAGCGTACGTCTGGCCGGGGTGGAGGCCTACGCGGCCACCGCGGACCTCAGCCTGGCCGGCCTGCAGCGTGCCCTGGAGCGGGCCGAGGCGCTGGCCCGGCAAATCGCCCGCTACGCCCTGATCGACCAGCGCCGGATGGAGCCGGCGACGTCCAGCGCCCGCTACTGCTCGCCGGGACTTGACCAGCCCTGCCCCAGCCTTGCCGAGCGCTTCGAGTTGCTTGCCGAGGAGTCGGCGCACATTCCCACCGACCCGCGCCTGGTCAACTGGAGCCTCTACCTGGACCTCCAGCGCCATGAGCAGCTCTACCTCAACAGCGCCGGCGCCGAGCAATGGCAGGACCTGCGCTTCACTTACCCGGGCATCAGCGTCACCGCCTTCGACGGCAACGACAGCCAGACCCGCAGCTTCGGCGGCTATCACAGCGGCCAGCAGGGCGGAATGGAAGTCCTGCAGCACCTGGGCTTCGCCGGCGCCGCGGCCAGGGTGGCGGACGAGGCCCTGCAACTGCTGCTGGCGCCCAACACGCCCAGCGGCATCACCGACCTGCTGCTGATGCCGGACCAGATGATGCTGCAGATCCACGAATCCATCGGCCACCCGCTGGAGCTGGACCGCATCCTCGGCGACGAACGCAACTACGCCGGCACCAGCTTCATCGGCCTGGAGGATTTCGGCCGCTACCAGTACGGATCGAAGCTGCTGAACATCAGCTTTGACCCCGGCGTGCCGGAAGAGTTGGCCAGCTACGGTTTCGATGACGACGGCACGCCTGCGCGCAAGGAAATGCTCATCCGCGACGGCCTGCTGCTGCGTCCCCTGGGCGGCGCGCTGTCCCAGCAACGTAGCGGCCTGCCGGGCGTGGCCAACAGCCGCGCCAGCAGCTGGAACCGTGCGCCCATCGACCGCATGGCCAACCTCAACCTGGAACCGGGCGACCAGAGCCTGGCCCAGCTCATCGCCGGCATCGAACGCGGCGTGCTGATGAGCACCAACCGCTCCTGGTCCATCGACGACGCCCGCAACAAGTTCCAGTTCGGTTGCGAATGGGGCCGGCTCATCGAAAACGGCGAGCTCGGGGCCGTGGTGAAGAACCCCAACTATCGAGGCGTATCCGCCCGTTTCTGGCGCAGCCTGGCGGCCGTTGGCGATGCCAGTACCTTCGAGGTGCGCGGCACTCCGTACTGCGGCAAGGGCGAACCGAACCAGGTGGTGCACGTGGGCCATGCCTCGCCCGCATGCGTCTTCAGACAAGTGGAAGTCTTTGGAGGAGCCCAGTGATGGCCGACGCGGAATCCCGCTTCACCGCCCTGGCCGGGAGCCTGGGCGCCAGCCTGCAGGCAGGCGAGGATTTCAGCCTCTGGTACAGCGCCGAGGAATCCGAATTCATCCGTTTCAACCGGGCCCAGGTACGCCAGGCCGGCCACGTGACCCAGGCCACCGGCCGCTTGCGCCTGATCCGCGACGACCGCAGCGCGGAAATCGCCATCACCCTCTCCGGCGACCTGGAAAGCGATCGCCAGCGCCTGGCCGAAGGCCTGGTGCAACTGCGCCTGGTGATCTGCCAGCTGCCGCCGGACCCGTATCTGCAGGTGGAACGCTCCGCCTGGCAGCGCCGCTCGGTGGACGCCGCCACCCTCCCCGACTGCTCCAGCGTGCTGGCTGAAATCGACCAGGCGGCTAGTGGCCTCGACCTTGTCGGCATCTACGCCGCCGGGCCGCTGTATCGCGGCTTCGCCAACAGTTTCGGCGCCCTTGGCTGGCACGCTGCCCACTGCTTCAACTTCGACTGGAGCCTGTTCCACGCCAACCACCAGGCGGTGAAGGCCGATTACGCCGGCGCGCGCTGGGACGCTGCCGACTTCGCCAGCCGCTTCGCCAATGCCCGCCAGCAACTGGAACACCTGGGCAAGCCGGTGCGCCACCTGCAACCCGGCGATTACCGCGCCTACCTGGCCCCGGCCGCCCTTGATGAAGTGCTGGGGATGCTGTCCTGGACCGGCTTTTCCGCCCGCGCCCTGGCCAACAAGGAAAGCCCCCTGCAGCGCCTGCAGGAGGGCAGCACATCTTTCAGCCCGCTGCTGAATCTGAACGAACGGGTGGCCGGCGCCCTCGCCCCGGCCTTCGGCCCCGAAGGCGCGCCGCGCAGCGACGTATCCCTGGTGCGCAATGGCAAGCTGGCCGGGCAGCTGGTCTACCCCCGCAGCGCCCGCGAGTACGGGCTGCAAGCCAATTGCGCGGATGCCAACGAAGCCACCCAGTCGCTGGTGATGGACCCCGGCACCCTGCCGCAGGACAAGGTGTTGGAACAGCTGGACCACGGCCTCTACATCGGCAATCTCTGGTACCTGAACTGGTCCGACCTGCCCGCCGCACGCATGACCGGCATGACCCGCTTCGCCACCTTCTGGGTGGAAGACGGCCAGATCCAGGCGCCGGTGGACACCATGCGCTTCGACGACAACCTGTTCAGCCTGCTCGGCGACCAGCTCCAAGCCCTGACCCGGGAACGCCAGCTGCGCCTGTCCAGCAGCACCTATGGCGAACGCCAGACCTGGTCGGCGCTGCTGCCGGGAGCGCTGGTAGGGAACCTGAAGCTGACGTTGTAGATGCTCCCGCCGGACCGCGGCATGGAGTATCGCGCCGCCCGCCCCCATCTACGGCCGGCCAAGGGTGCGCTGCGCGCACCGATTCCAGAACCCGCCGGGGCATCGGTGCGCACGGCGCCCCCCTACTGGATCGCCCCCTATTTCCATGGCTCGGACATGTGTGCGGAAAGTGGATAGAACAGGGTCCCCCTGCGAACGACACTATTCCCGCGGCCTGGCAGCGGCATGCAGCCGGCTCGCTCATTCCGAAACCATGAACCTTCCGAGGCGTGTATGACCACCCCTGCCGAGCAACTGGAGCAACGGCTGAAACAACAGAAAATCACCGAAGTGGAGTGCCTGATCAGCGATCTGACCGGCATCGCCCGCGGGAAGATTTCCCCAACCAACAAGTTCCTCGGAGAAGGCGGCATGCGACTCCCGGAAAGCGTGCTGCTGCAAACGGTCACCGGTGATTTCGTCGACGACGACGTCTATTACGACCTGCTGGACGAAGCCGATATCGACATGGTCTGCCGTCCCGACCCGAATGCGGTATTCCTCGTGCCCTGGGCGCTGGAGCCGACCGCCATGGTCATCCACGACAGCTTCGACCGCTACGGCAATCCCATCGAGCTGTCGCCGCGCAACGTGCTCAAGCGCGTCCTGAAGCTGTATGCGGACAAGGGCTGGAAGCCGGTCGTGGCCCCTGAGATGGAGTTCTATCTAACCAAGCGCAGCAGCGACCCGGACTTCCCCCTGGAAGCGCCCGTGGGTCGATCGGGCCGCCCGGAGAGCGGGCGCCAGAGCTTTTCCATTGATGCTGCCAACGAGTTCGACCCGCTGTTCGAGGACGTCTACGACTGGTGCGAAGCGCAGGGGCTGGACCTGGACACGCTGATCCACGAAGACGGCCCGGCGCAGATGGAGATCAACTTCCGCCACGGCGACGCACTGAGCCTGGCCGACCAGATCACCGTGTTCAAGCGCACCATGCGCGAAGCCGCGCTCAAGCATGATGTGAGCGCGACCTTCATGGCCAAGCCCATCACCGATGAGCCGGGCAGCGCGATGCACATCCACCAGAGCGTCCTGGATGCCGCCACTGGCAAGAACATCTTCGCCAACGAAGATGGTTCCAAGAGCGAGCTGTTCCTGCACTTCATCGGTGGCCTGCAGAAGTACATCCCGAAGATGCTGCCGATGTTCGCGCCGAACGTGAACTCCTTCCGCCGCTTCTTGCCGGACACCTCGGCGCCGGTCAACGTCGAGTGGGGCGAGGAAAACCGCACCGTGGGGCTGCGGGTTCCGCCCTCCTCGCCCGAGGCGATGCGGGTGGAGAACCGCCTGCCCGGCGCCGACGCCAACCCCTACCTGGCGCTGGCCGCCAGCCTGCTCTGCGGCTACCTGGGCATGGTCGAGAAGGTTGACCCCGGCACCCCGGTGCAAGGGCGCGGCTACGAGCGGCGTAGCCTGCGCCTGCCGATCACCATCGAGGACGCACTGGCGCAGATGGAGGACTGCGAAGTGCTCAGGGAGTACCTGGGCGGCAAGTTCGTGCAGGGCTACGTTGCGGTGAAACGCGCCGAGCACGAGAACTTCAAGCGGGTGATCAGCTCCTGGGAGCGCGAGTTCCTGCTGCTGAGCGTGTAGTTCGCTCGCACTCCGCCATCAGGACAAGGCTTACGAATCGAGAACGATCCCATGACTCACACCCAGGAGCATGTTGCGTCCTATTACGCCGCAACCGCCCGAGACAAACAGTTGTATCCCTCGCTCGCGGGGGACGTCCGCGCGGACGTTTGCGTCGTCGGCGGTGGGCTTACAGGCGTCAACTCCGCGCTGGAACTGGCCCAGCGCGGCCACTCCGTCGTGCTGCTGGAGGCCCGGCGCATCGGCTGGGGCGCCAGCGGACGCAACGGCGGCCAATTGATCCGCGGCATCGGCCACGACGTCAGCGGCTTCGCCAGGCACGTGGGCGAGGAAGGAGTCCGCTACCTGCAGCGCGCGGGTATCGACTCGGTGGCCCTGGTGGCGGAGCGCATCCGTGACCTGAGCATCGACTGCGACCTGCGCTGGGGTTTCTGCGAGCTGGCCAACACCCCCGCCCAGTTCGCCGCCATGGCCGAGGAGCAGGAGGAACTGAATGCGCTGGGCTATCCGCATCGGACCCGGCTGGTAGGCCCCGACCAGATACATGAGGTGGTGGCGAGCGATTGCTACGCTGGCGGCCTGGTGGACATGGGCTCGGGGCACTTGCATCCGCTGGACCTGGTGAAGGGCGAAGCCCGTGCGGCCACGGCCTTCGGCGCGCAGATCTTCGAGCAGAGCCCGGTGCTGCGCATCGAGCACGGCAAGACCGCGATCATCCATTGCGCGCAGGGACGCGTGCTGGCAGACAACCTGGTACTTGGCTGCAATGCGCATCTGGAGGATCTGGAACCGGGACTGACCGGCAAGGTGCTGCCCGCGGGCAGCTACGTGGTCGCCACCGAGCCGCTTCCCGAGGAACTGGCGGCACAGCTGATTCCGCAGAACATGGCGCTGTGCGACCAGAAGGTGGGACTGGATTACTACCGCCTGACGGCCGACCGGCGCCTGCTCTTCGGAGGAGCCTGCCATTACTCCGGCCGGGACCCGAAGGACATCGGCGCCTACATGCGGCCGAAGGTGCTCAAGGTATTTCCGCAGCTGGCGCAGGTGCGAATCGACTACCAGTGGGGCGGCATGATCGGCATCACCGCCAATCGCTTCCCCCAGGTAGGACGGCTCAAGGCGCATCCGAACGTTTTCTTTGCCCAGGGCTATTCCGGTCATGGACTGAACGTGACCCACTGGTCGGCCAGACTGCTGGCGGAGGCTATTCATGCCGGGCAGAGCACCGGGCTGGACCTGTTCAGCGCGGTGCCGCACCTGACCTTCCCCGGAGGCAAGCTGCTGCGCTCCCCGCTGCTGGCGCTGGGGATGGCGTGGTACCGGGTGCGAGAGTTGCTGGGCCGATAGACCGGCCTTGCAGGATGAGGGCGCCAGGGCGGCGGTCTCGATCAGGCCCTGCTGACCCGCTTGACCGTGGTTCTGGGGTGCTCGCCGAAGAGCGCGTGGTAGGACTGGGAGAAGCGGCCCAGGTGCCAGAACGACCATTTCATGGCCACCTCGGCCACGGTCACGCCCGACTCGGCGGCGGCCAGCAAGTCGCGGCGAGCCGCGTTCAGGCGGCGGTTTCTGAGCCACACGATGGGCGGGACGCTGGCGTAACGCAGGAAGGCTTGCTGCAGGCTGCGCGGTGAAACGCCCGCTTTCGCGGCCAACTCCACCATCCCGAAGTGCTCTTCGGGGCAATCGTTCACTACTTCCCTGACTCGCTGCACGACACGCTTGGCCTGCTCGATGGAACGCGGGCGATGCTTGTCGGCGCCAGGTGCCTCGCACAGCAGGGAAAAGCAGTCGGACACTATGCTATGCGCGACGCCGGGCGCATCCATCTGGTGCTGGCCGCCGGACGCGCTGGTGAGCATGTGGCTGAGCGAGGCGGCAACCGACCTGCAGTTGTCGGAGCGAAGCGGCGTCAGCACCAGGTCGGCAACCCCATCGGGGGCTTGCCCCCACTGCCCCGCCTGCTTGATCACCACCGCCACCTCGCGGTAGTTCTCCGGCGTGACCCAGGCGTTACGGGTTTCGCCATCGAGCAGGTAGAGTGTGTTTTCCGACATGTCGAAGCTGAACACCAGGGCGTCGGACGGCGCATGGAATTCCTGCTCCACGCGAAGGTTCATCTGCTCTTCATAGAACTCGATCCCCTCGACTTCGGCATGCAGGATCCGCCCCGAGAAGCGCCCGGCCGACATCTGCGTGTACTGCTGTTCCCAGCCCGGAATGGCTATCCGCTGCTGGTCGACTTCTTGTGCTTCGACAACCCTGATTGCCATACCCGGGCCTGCTGGATTTTCAGGCCCGGAAGGCTATCAATCGGAAAGATCCGCGTGCAAGCCGGCTGTACATCCATGATCGGCTGCGCCGGGCCGAAGGCCTTCAGGGGCGGTAGCCCTGGGACAGGAGCCAGCCCTGGACCATGCGGCGCTGCCGCTCGGGCAATGCCGCCAGGGCCTGGTTCAGTTCGCCACGCAGGTGGGCCGTGATGATGGGTGCGAGTTCCATGCCTTGCAGGTGCCAGATACCCAGGGGCTGGTCGGCGGTTACCACCACCTCCACCTCTTCGATCAGGTCGCCGTGGATCACCGGTGCCCGCTCTACCCGCACCCGGCTGAAATCTGCCGCGGCATGCATGGGCTCGGCATCTGGCCAGGTGCGGCGCTCGCGCCAGAAGGGTTGCTCGGGCCAGCGTTGCTCCAGGGCGTAGAAATCCCGGCCGGTGCGGGCGAAGCGCAGGAACAGGTGCTCGACCCGGCGCTGGTGGAATTGCCGGGCCAACGCAGCCCGCTCGGAGCGTTGCAGCAGGGTGTTGATGACAGCCGGCGCCTGTAGCGCAGAGGACAGGGACTGGAAGATGCCGTTGCCGGAAAGCGGGTCCACGGCCATCGCCGCATCCCCGACTCGCAGCCAGTTGGGGCCGCTGGCTTCATGGAAGAGGATCGCCGTGCTGCTGCGGGCATGGAGGCTGGCCGGTTGCAGCGCGGCGCCGCCGAACAGTTCGCGCACCAGGTCGGATTCGGCGCGGCGCCGGGCGCAGTAGTCCGCCAGCTGGTCCCTGGGTGGCAGGCCGCCGGCGTCCTGGGTGATCTGCCAGTAGCAGCGGCCATCCTCCAGGCGCGCCATCCAGGCCCAGCCGTCGGGCAGGCTTTCCACCGCAGAACCGGGGCGGCCCGGTGCTTCCTGCCACTGGTTGAGCAGGCTGAGGGTTTCCGGCCCGCGCAGGCGGCCGCCGGCGAGTGGTGCCGAACGGCCACGGGCTTCGACGAGGAAGCCGGCGCGCAGCGGTTCGCGGGAGTCGAGATGGATCAGGTGGCCGGCAGCGGTGCTTTCCACTTTCAGCACGCGGGCTTCCAGCGTTTCGATTCCGGCCTCGCGCAGGTCCTCGCGAATGGCCGCGTCAAAGCGGGGGCGGTCCAGCAGGCATTCCTGATTGATCGACTGGCCATCGCCATTCCACAGCACCCGCCGGGGCGACGGCGCCGCCGCACAGGCCAGGGCACGCTGCAGGCCGGCCTGGCGCAGGCCGTCCAGCACGCGCTGGGAGACGCCTTCCACCGCCGCAAAGCGCCGCCATTCGCTGACCACGCGCACGGCGTAGCCCAGCCGTTTCAGCCCCAGGGCCACCGCCGCACCGGCCGGGCCGGCGCCGAGTACGACGATCTCAGTCATGGCCACGGCGCTCCGGGCCGATGAAGGTCGCACTGTCTCGCAGCCAGTGCAGCACCGCGTCGCGGTTTGCGCCGGGTTGGGACTGCAGGTAGCCGGCGATGATCCCCGAGAGCGCCGCACAGCCCACGCTGGAGCCCGCCAGGCCATTGGCGGCGGCGACGTGGGCGCCGAAGTCGGCCTGGGGGCTGTTCAGCCAGGACCATTGCCCCGGCGCGCAGCGCGCATCGCCAGTGATGCGGATGACGCCCGGATAGCTGGCCGGGTATACCGGCTCGCCTTGGGCGGGGCTGGAGGCGCAAAGCAGGATGCCGGCGGTCTGGGCCAGCACGCAGGTCTCTCGCAGCACCGGGCGGTCGTTGCGCAGGCCGAGGCTCATGTTCACCAGCGCGACGTCCTGTTCGATCAGCCAGTGCAAGGCGGCGGCGATCTGCAACGGGCTGGTCTGCCAGCGCTCGCCGAAGACCTGGGCGACACAGAGGCGGATCGGGCCACTCTCGCGGGTCAGGGTGTCCAGCACCACGCTGCCGTGGCCGAGCACATCGGCTTGGGTGTCGCCCTCCTTCAGTTCCCCGCCTTCCAGCCAGAAGCGCCGCGCCAGGGCAACGCGGCCGCCCTGCTCCGGCGCGAAGCCGCTGTCGATGATACCGACGGAGAATTCAGCGGCCATGGCTCACCTGCTCCGATTCCAGGCTGTGCAACTGGCCATGTTCCAGGCGGAAGGCGACGTCGGCCTGGGCCAGGGTGGATGGCCGGTGGCTGATCAGGATGCGGGTACGGCCGTGGAACAACTGGTCGATGGCGGCGATCACTTCGCGCTCGGTGGCTTCGTCCACCGCCGAAGTGGCTTCGTCCAGCACGAGGATCAACGGGTCCTGCAGCAACGCACGGGCGATGGCGATGCGTTGCTTCTGGCCGCCGGAAAGCTGCTGGCCACGCTCGCCCAGGGGGCTGTCCAGGCCCATTGGCAGGGATTCGATCAGGCCGTCCAGGCGGGCCAGGCGCGCTACCTGTTCCAGGGCCTCGCGGCTGGCGTCCGGGGCGCTGTAGGCGAGGTTCTCGGCCAGGCTGCCACGGAACAGGACGATGTCCTGGCTGACCACGGCAATGCGCCGGCGCAGGGCGAAGAGGTCCAGCTCGCGCAGGTCGGCACCATCCAGCAGGACGCGCCCCTGTTCCGGGTCGTAGAAGCGTTGCAGCAGGTCGATCAGGGTGGACTTGCCGACTCCCGAGGCGCCACTGATGGCCACCTTGAGACCGGCCGGAATCACCGCGTCCACCCCGCGCAGCACGGCAGTGGCGCGCTGTTCATGGGCGAAGTGCACGCCCTCCAGGCGCAGTTCCCCCCTGCCCTCGGGCATGGCTTTCGGTGCATCGGGCTGCCGTACCGGCACCGGTTCCTGCTGCAGCTCCATCACCCGACCTAGGCTGACGGTCATCCGCTGCAGGGCGACGTAGAGGCCCAGCAGGCTCTGCACCGGGCCCACGGCCATGCCGAGGTAAGTGGAGAAGGCAATCAGCGAGCCCAGTTGCCAACTGCCTTGGATCACCCAGTAACCGCCAATGAGAAAGGCGCAGGCGCGGGACAGGGAGGTCAGTGTGCCGGGCACCGCGTGGGTGAAGAACTCGGTGACTTGGACCTTGAGCAGCTGGCGCATATAGCCCTGCCCCAGCCCTTCCAGACGACGGGATTCGCGCTGTTGCTGGCCGGCGGCCTGGATGAATTTCATCGCCGGCAGGGTTTCCACGAGGAAGGAGGATACATCCGCCGAACGCTCGCGCAGGCTGCGCACCTCGCGCTCCACCTTGCGCCGCATCCAGCGCAGCCAGAGCACTTCGATGGGGATGAGCAGCGCCAGCAGCAGGGAAAGCTGCCAGGACAGCAGCAGCATCAGCGCTACCGCGCCGATCAGGCCGATGATGCTGGAGACGGCGGAGAACAGTGAGTCCACGGCGAAGCGCTGGATCTCCGCGACGTCGCCATCGAGCCGGGACAGGATGTCGCCGATGCGCTTGCGGCCGTAGAAGGCCGGCGAAAGCTGCTGCAGGTGACGATAGAGGTCGTCGCGCAGGGCAAAGAGGATGCGCCCGGAAAGCCGCGTGTGCAGGTAGCGGTTGATGCCCGACAGCAGGGTGCCGAGGATGCCGACGGCGATCATCGCCACGGCCACCTGCACCAACATGCCGAAGTCCCGCGCCAGCAGGCCGTCGTCGATCAGGGTCTTGGTCAGCCAGGGCTGGGCCAGCACCAGCAGCGAGGCGCCGAGGGACAGGCCGAGCAACACCAGGATGGCGCGCAGCTGCGGGCGAACGAAGCCGTAGAGCCAGGCCAGGGCACGACGCAGCAGCTCAGGGTCGCTGGTTTCTACGAGTTTGAGGAAGAGGCGGGTCATCACGTTACGGCCAGAATTTGCAGTTTCATTGTGGGGGCGAATTCATTCGCTATGGGCTGCAACGCAGCCCCCTTCAGCCTTTCAGGGCAGACCTGCGGTCTGCTTAGCGAATGAATTCGCCCCCACAGAAAAGCCACAGCCTCCACTCATCCCCTTAGTTGCTTCAACTTGCGATACAGGGTCGCGCGGCTGATGCCGAGGGAGTCGGCGGCGGCGGAGACGTTGCCCTGGTGGCGATCCAGGGCATTGCGGATCAGCTCCAGTTCGTTCTCGCGGATGCTGCCCGGTTGGCGGCAGCTGGCGGTCAGGTCGTCCAGCAGGCTGTCGGTCAGATGGTCGAGGCCGAGCACGGTCTCGCCCTCTTCACGCATGGCCAGGGCCGAACGCAGGACCATTTCCAGCTGGCGGATGTTGCCCGGCCAGTCGTAACCGGCCAGCAGCTCGCTGAGGTCCTTGTCGAGGCTGACGTTGGTGGCGCCGAACTTGTGCAGCACGCTGCTGATCATCCCGGCCAGGTCATCCCGCTCGCGCAGGGCGGGCAGGCGCAGGCAGACGCCGTTGATGCGGTAATAGAGGTCTTCGCGGAAGTGCCTGTCCTGGACCAGGCGCTTGAGGTCGCGGTGGGTGGCGCAGATCACGGCGACGTCTATGTCCTGTTCTTCGCCGGCCCCCAGCGGCGCCACCTTGCGTTCCTGCAGCACACGCAGCAGGCGCGCCTGCAGGCTGAGCGGCATGTCGCCGATCTCGTCGAGGAACAGGGTGCCGCCGTGGGCCTGCATCAGCCGGCCGACCATGCCGCCCCGGCGCGAACCGGTGAAGGCGCCTTCGCGGTAGCCGAAGAGTTCGGATTCGATCAGGCCTTCGGGAATGGCGGCGCAGTTCACCGCCACGAAGGGTTTGTCGGCACGCGGACTGGACTGGTGCAGCGCGCGGGCCACCACTTCCTTGCCGGTGCCGGTCTCGCCCAGCAGCAGCACCGGCAGTTCGTTGGCCAGCCCCTGGCGGGCCATGCGCAGGGCGCGGGCGAAACGGCTGTCGCGGCCGGCCAGCTCTTCGAGCAGCTGGGTTTTCTGTGCAGAGGGCGCCCTGGCAGCCGGAGCGGCGCCGCCAATGCTGGCATGGCGCGGCACCTGCAGCGCGCGGAAGAAGAATTCGCCCTTGGCGGTCTGCACGCTGCTCACCCCGCCCTGCAGCAGGCGCGCGATGAACAGTGGCGAACGCTCGCCGATCAGGTCGCTGGAACGCCGGCCCACCAGGGCTTCGCGGCGAATCTCCAGCAGGTCGCAGGCACGCTCGTTGGCGGCCAGCACTTCGCCGTCCAGGCTCAGCGCCAGCAGCCCATGCCAGGCGCTGCCGAGGTATTGCGGGCGGTTGTGGAAGGCCAGCACCAGCTGGTCCGGGTAGCAGAGGCCGAACATGCGGCTTTCGATATTGCCGGCGGCCAGCATCAGGGTGGCGAGGTTGTCCTGGGGCTGCGCCATGACGCCTTCGCGGGTCAGGTCGAGCACGCCCACCACGCGCCCCTGGGGATCGCGCAGGGGCACCGAGGTGCAGGAAAACGGACTCAGGCGGTCGAGGTAGTGTTCACCGCAGTTGATCAGCGTCGGGCGCCCTTCCACCACTGCGGTGCCGATGGCGTTGGTACCGCGCAGGGATTCACTCCAGCAACTGCCGGGCCTGAGGTCGCGCAGGCCGAAGCTCTTGAGGAATTCGGTCTGGCCTTCGATGGCCAGGACATTGGCCTGGGCGTCGCCGAGGATGATCAGCCCGCCCTTGCCCTGCTGGCTGACCAGGTATTCGAGTTCGGGCGTGGCGGCGTCGATCAGCAGGCGGTTGCTGTCCAGCAGCAGTTGCAGGTCACTGGCCTGCTCCAGCCCCACATGGTCGCCTTCCAGGCAGTTGAGGCCATAGCCCAGGCTGCGTCGCCAGGAGGCGTCGATTTCGTCGCGCAGCACGCCCTCGGGCAGTTCGCCCTCGCTGGCCAGCTTCAGGCGGAACTCTCGCGATTCCTGCACCGGGTCGGCAGCGTTTTTTATTCGAATGTCTTGCACCATCTCTCGCTCCAGCGTGCGCCCCGGCATGGGCCGACGGACACGTCGCACGCCCTGAATGTCTACACTGCCGGCCCGCGTCCGTAAAGAGCGGGCAACCTCCCCTGCAAGCAGCAAGTATCAGGCCATTGCGGCCGCCGCCTGCCAATGCGGCGCGTAGTTGACAGTCAGGTTGGCACAGGTTTACGTTAACGTAAAGGTAAACGCCAAGAGCCCCTGACCATGCCGATCACCTACAGCATTTCCGACCTGGCCCGCGAACTGGACGTCACTACCCGCGCCATCCGCTTCTATGAAGAGCAGGGCATGCTCAGCCCGGAGCGCCGCGGCCAGGAACGCATCTACAGCCCGAAGGACCTGGTGGCGCTGAAGCTCATCCTGCGTGGCAAGCGCATCGGCTTCTCCCTGGCCGAATGCAAGGAGCTGATCGACCTCTACGACCCCAGCAGCGGCAACCGCAAGCAGCTGGAAACCTTCATGGGCAAGATCGCCGCGCGCCGCGCGCAGCTTGAACAGCAACTGCTGGATATCCAGCAAATGCAGCTGGAACTGGATACGGCCGAGGAACGCTGCCTGGCGGCCCTGGCCGAAACCGAACGCAAACAGGGCGTCAACGCCTGACCCCTCCCCCACTCACCGACAATGACAAGCACAGGTGTAACGATGAGCTATCCCACCCTCAACTTCGGTCTCGGCGAGACAATCGACATGCTGCGCGATTCCGTCTACCAGTTCGCGCAGGCCGAGCTGGCCCCGCGTGCCGCGCAGATCGACCGCGACAACGAATTCCCCATGGACATGTGGCGCAAGTTCGGCGACATGGGCCTGCTGGGCATGACCGTGGAAGAGGAGTACGGCGGCACCAACATGGGCTACCTGGCCCACGTGGTGGCCATGGAAGAGATCAGCCGCGCGTCCGCTTCGGTCGGCCTCTCCTACGGTGCCCACTCCAACCTGTGCCTCAACCAGATCCGCAAGAACGGCACCCACGAGCAGAAGCTCAAGTACCTGCCCAAGCTGTGCTCCGGCGAGCACGTCGGCGCGCTGGCCATGAGCGAACCGAATGCCGGTTCGGACGTGGTGTCGATGAAGCTGCGCGCCGACAAGAAAGGCGACCGCTACGTGCTCAACGGCAACAAGATGTGGATCACCAACGGCCCGGACGCCAACACCTACGTGATCTACGCCAAGACCGACGTCAACGCTGGCTCGCGCGGCATCACCGCCTTCATCGTCGAGCGCGACTTCAAGGGCTTCTCCCGCCACCAGAAGCTGGACAAGCTGGGCATGCGCGGCTCCAACACCTGCGAGCTGGTGTTCGAAGACGTCGAAGTACCGGAGGAAAACATCCTCGGTGCCGAAGGCCGTGGCGTGGCCGTGCTGATGAGCGGCCTGGACTATGAGCGCACCGTGCTCTCCGGCGGCCCGACCGGGATCATGAGCGCCTGCATGGACGTGGTGCTGCCCTACGTGCACGAGCGCCAGCAGTTCAAGCAGTCCATCGGCGAGTTCCAGCTGGTGCAGGGCAAGCTGGCCGACATGTACGCCGGCATGAACGCCTCCAAGTCCTACCTGTACACCGTGGCCAAGGCCTGCGACCGCGGCGAGGAATCGCGCAAGGACGCCGCCGCGGTGATCCTCTACACCGCAGAAATGGCTACCAGGATGGCCCTGGACACCATCCAGCTGCTCGGCGGCAACGGCTACACCAACGAGTACCCGGCCGGCCGCCTGCTGCGTGACGCCAAGCTCTACGAGATCGGCGCCGGTACCAGCGAAATCCGCCGCATGCTGATCGGCCGCGAGCTGTTCAACGAAACGAAATAACAGCGGCTACAGGCGGCAGGCCACAGGCTTCAGGCCTCGCCTGCGGCCTGTGGCTTGAAGCCTGCTGCCCGGACGGAGTCCGTCATGACCATCCTGCACACCCAGATCAACACCCGTTCCCCCGAGTTCGCCCGCAACAGCGCGGCCATGCTCGAACAGGTCGGCGCCCTGCACAAACTGCTCGGCCGCATCCACGAAGGCGGCGGCGCCAAGGCCCAGGAACGTCACACCTCGCGCGGCAAGCTGCTGCCCCGCGAACGCATCAACCGCCTGCTGGACGTCGGCTCGCCCTTCCTCGAAATCGGCCAGCTGGCCGCCCATGAGGTGTATGGCGAAGACGTACCCGCCGCGGGCGTCGTGGCCGGCATCGGCCGCGTGGAAGGCGTGGAATGCATGATCGTGGCTAATGACGCCACGGTGAAAGGCGGCTCCTACTACCCGCTGACCGTGAAGAAGCACCTGCGCGCCCAGACCATCGCCCAGCAGAACCGCCTGCCCTGCATCTACCTGGTGGACTCGGGCGGCGCCAACCTGCCGCGCCAGGAAGAGGTGTTCCCCGACCGCGAGCACTTCGGCCGGATCTTCTTCAACCAGGCCAACATGAGCGCCATGGGCATCCCGCAGATCGCCGTGGTGATGGGCTCCTGCACCGCCGGTGGCGCCTATGTGCCGGCCATGTCCGACGAAACCATCATGGTGCGCAACCAGGCCACCATCTTCCTGGCCGGCCCGCCGCTGGTGAAGGCCGCCACCGGTGAGGTGGTGACCGCCGAAGAGCTGGGCGGCGCCGACGTGCACTGCAAGGTGTCCGGCGTGGCCGACCACTACGCCGAGAACGACGAGCACGCCCTGGCCCTGGCCCGTCGCAGCATCGCCAACCTCAACTGGCGCAAGGCCGGCGAGCTGAACCTGCGCGCCCCGCTCGCCCCGCGCTATGCCAGCGATGAGCTGTACGGCGTGATCCCGGCGGATGCCAAGCAGCCCTTCGACGTACGCGAAGTCATCGCCCGCCTGGTGGACGACTCCGAGTTCGATGAGTTCAAGGCGCTGTTCGGCACCACCCTGGTGTGCGGCTTCGCCCATCTGCATGGCTACCCCATCGCGATCCTCGCCAACAACGGCATCCTCTTCGCCGAAGCCGCGCAGAAAGGCGCGCACTTCATCGAACTGGCCTGCCAGCGCGGCATCCCGCTGCTGTTCCTGCAGAACATCACCGGCTTCATGGTCGGCAAGAAGTACGAGGAAGGCGGCATCGCCAAGCACGGCGCCAAGCTGGTAACGGCGGTGGCCTGTGCCAAGGTGCCAAAGTTCACCGTGATCATCGGCGGCAGCTTCGGCGCCGGTAACTACGGCATGTGCGGTCGCGCCTACGACCCTCGCTTCCTGTGGATGTGGCCCAACGCGCGCATCGGCGTGATGGGTGCCGAACAGGCTGCCGGCGTGCTCACCCAGGTCAAGCGCGAACAGAGCGAACGCGCCGGCCACACCCTGAGCGCGGAAGACGAAGCGCGCATCAAGCAGCCGATCCTCGAGCAGTACGAGCGCCAGGCGCATGCGTACTACTCCAGCGCACGTCTGTGGGACGACGGCGTGATCGACCCGGCGCAGACCCGCGACGTGCTGGGCCTGGCCCTCTCCGCCAGCCTCAACGCCCCGATCGAGCGGACCACCTTCGGCGTGTTCCGGATGTAAACCCTGCTTGCGAGCGGTGGAGCCATCGTAGGAGCCAGCTTGCTGGCGAACCCGGGCACCACCGTTGATCGCGAGCAAGCTCGCTCCTACAGGAGAGCACGATGACCGACTTCACCACCCTGCAACTGGACATCGCCGACAACGGCGTCGCCACCCTCTGGCTCAATCGCCCGGAGAAGAACAACGCCTTCAACGCCGGCATGATCCGCGAGCTGATCCTCGCCCTGGACGCCGTCAAGGACCACGGCCAGGTGCGTTTCCTCATCCTGCGCGGCCGCGGCCGGCACTTCTCCGCCGGCGCGGACCTGGCCTGGATGCAGGAATCCGCCCAGCTCGACTACAACGCCAACCTCGACGACGCCCGCGAGCTGGCCGAGCTGATGTACAACCTCTACCACCTCAAGGTGCCGACGCTGGCCGTGGTGCAAGGCGCGGCCTTCGGCGGCGCACTGGGCCTGATCAGCTGCTGTGACATGGCCATCGGTGCCACCGACGCGCAGTTCTCCCTGTCCGAAGTGCGCATCGGCCTCGCCCCGGCGGTGATCAGCCCCTTCGTGGTCCAGGCCATCGGTGAGCGCGCCGCGCGCCGCTATGCCCTGACCGCCGAGCGCTTCAGCGGTGAACGCGCCCGCGAACTGGGCCTGCTCGCCGAATGCTATCCGGCCGAAGAGCTGGACCAGGCGGTGGAAAGCTGGACCGCCAACCTGCTGCAGAACAGCCCGCAGGCCATGAGCGCCACCAAGGACCTGCTGCGTGAAGTCGGCAGCGGTGCGCTCTCCCCCAACCTGCGCCGCTACACCGAAAGCGCCATCGCCCGCATCCGCGTGAGCCCCGAAGGCCAGGAGGGCCTGCGCGCCTTCCTGGAAAAACGCAAACCGTCCTGGCAGGAGCAATAACAATGATCACCACCCTGCTGATCGCCAACCGCGGTGAAATCGCCTGCCGCGTCATGCGCACCGCCAAGGCCCTCGGTATCCGTACTGTGGCCGTGCATAGCGCCATCGACCGCAACGCCCGCCATGTGCGCGAAGCCGATATCGCCGTGGACCTCGGCGGCGCCAAGCCGGCAGAAAGCTACCTGCTGGTGGACAAGCTGATCGCCGCCGCCAAGGCCAGCGGCGCCCAGGCCATCCACCCCGGCTATGGCTTCCTCTCGGAGAACGCCGGCTTCGCCCGCGCCATTGCCGATGCCGGCCTGATCTTCCTCGGCCCGCCGGCCACCGCCATCGACGCCATGGGCAGCAAGTCCGCCGCCAAGGCCCTGATGGAAGCCGCCGGCGTACCGCTGGTGCCCGGCTACCACGGCGAAGCCCAGGACCTGGAAACCTTCCGCGCCGCCGCCGAGCGCATCGGCTACCCGGTGCTGCTGAAAGCCGCCGCAGGTGGTGGCGGCAAGGGCATGAAGGTGGTAGAGCGCGAAAGCGAACTGGCCGAGGCCCTGGCCTCCGCCCAGCGCGAAGCCCAGTCCGCCTTCGGCGACTCGCGCATGCTGGTGGAGAAGTACGTCCTCAAGCCGCGCCACGTGGAAATCCAGGTGTTCGCCGACAGCCACGGCAACTGCCTGTACCTGAACGAGCGCGACTGCTCCATCCAGCGCCGCCACCAGAAAGTCGTCGAAGAAGCGCCCGCCCCCGGCCTGTCGCCGGAACTGCGCCGCGCCATGGGTGAAGCCGCCGTGCGCGCCGCCCAGGCCATCGGCTACGTCGGTGCCGGTACCGTGGAATTCCTGCTGGATGAGCGTGGCGACTTCTTCTTCATGGAAATGAACACCCGCCTGCAGGTGGAGCACCCGGTCACCGAAGCCATCACCGGCCTCGACCTGGTGGCCTGGCAGATTCGCGTTGCCCGTGGCGAAGCGCTGCCGATCACCCAGGAGCAGGTGCCGCTGATCGGCCATGCCATTGAAGTGCGTCTTTACGCCGAAGACCCGGACCAGGACTTCCTGCCCGCCAGCGGCCGTCTCGACCTTTACCGTGAAGCTGCCGCCGGCCCCGGCCGCCGCGTGGACAGCGGCGTTGCCGAAGGCGATGAAGTCTCTCCCTTCTACGACCCCATGCTGGCCAAGCTGATCGCCTGGGGCGAGAACCGCGAGGAAGCCCGTCAGCGCCTGCTGGCCATGCTGGACGAAACCGCCGTGGGCGGCTTCAAGACCAACCTGCCCTTCCTGCGCCGCGTGCTGGCCCATCCGGCCTTCGCCGATGCCGAACTGGACACCGGTTTCATCCCCCGTCACCAGGAGCAGCTGCTGCCCGCGCCGGCCGCCCTGCCCCCACTGTTCTGGCAGGTGGCCGGTGAAGCCTTCCGCCAGGGCGAGGCCGCGCATGTGCGCGGCGACGACCCGCACTCGCCGTGGGGCCGCAACAGCGGCTGGCGCGCCGGCCTTCCGAGCGAAACCGACCTGCACCTCGTCTGCGGTGACGAGCGAGAGGTGGTCCGCCTGCGTGGCGTGGCCGCCAGCCCGATCCAGCTCAAGGGCGAGCAGATCACCCTGGAGCAGGACGGCTTGCGCCGCCAGCACCTGGCGATCCGTCGCGGCGAACACCTCTACCTGGAATGGGACGGCGAGCTGCGCAGCGTCAACCGCGTCGACCCCATCGAGGAAGTCGAAGCCAGCCACGCCCACCACGGCGGGCTGACGGCGCCCATGAACGGCAGTATCGTGCGTGTCCTCGTGGAAGCCGGGCAGCAAGTCGAAGCCGGCACCGCCCTGGTGGTGCTCGAAGCCATGAAGATGGAACACAGCATCCGCGCGCCCCACGCCGGCGTGGTCAAGGCGCTGTATTGCAATGAGGGCGAACTGGTCAACGAAGGCGCCGCGCTGGTGGAGCTGGAAGAGGCCTGAGGCCTTGTCCGGTGCGCGCGGCGCACCCTACCTGGGAAATCCCGGATGTAGGGTGCGCCGTGCGCACCAATGCATTCTCGCCGTAGCTTCGCCCGACCTCCCTAATCGAGAGATGACGCCATGAACATTCCCAGCAAGGTCCGCCTGGTCGAAGTCGGCCCACGCGACGGCCTGCAAAACGAGAAGCAACCCATCAGCGTCGCCGACAAGGTGCGCCTGGTGGACGACCTCACCGCCGCCGGCCTCGGCTATGTCGAAGTCGGCAGTTTCGTATCACCCAAGTGGGTGCCGCAGATGGCCGGTTCCGCCGAGGTGTTCGCACAGATCCAGCGCAAGCCCGGCGTCACCTACGCCGCCCTGGCGCCGAACCTGAAAGGCTTCGAAGCCGCCCTGGAATCCGGCGTGAAGGAAGTGGCGGTGTTCGCTGCCGCGTCCGAATCCTTCTCGCAGACGAACATCAACTGCTCCATCGCTGAGAGCCTGGCGCGCTTCGTGCCGGTGATGGACGCGGCCAAGGCCAACGGCGTCAGCGTGCGCGGCTATGTGTCCTGCGTGCTGGGCTGCCCCTATGACGGTGCGGTGCCGGCCGAACAGGTGGCTGCCGTCGCCGCCGAGCTGTACGCCATGGGCTGCTACGAAGTGTCCCTGGGCGACACCATCGGCACCGGCACCGCCGGCGCCACCCGCCACCTGATCAACGTGGTGGGCACCCGCGTACCGCGCGACAAGCTCGCCGGCCACTTCCACGACACCTTCGGCCAGGCGGTGGCGAACATCCACGCCAGCCTGCTGGAAGGCATCGCCGTGTTCGACAGCTCGGTCGCCGGCCTCGGCGGCTGCCCCTACGCCAAGGGCGCCACCGGCAACGTCGCCACCGAAGACGTGCTCTACCTGCTCAATGGCATGGGCATCGAAACCGGTATCGACATGGACAGGCTGGTGGACGCCGGCCGGCGCATCTGCGCCGTGCTCGGCAAGGAAAATGGCTCGCGGGTGGCGCGGGCGATTCTGGCGAAGAGGGGCTGATACAGCCCTCTCCCCGGCGGTACGCCTGTAGGGGAATTCATTCGCCAGGGAGCGCGGTAGCGCTCCCGGCAGGGTTCACCTTGCAGGCGCCCTCCCCCAAACCTCAGGGCATCACCGGCGGCGCATACGCCAGTGTCGCGCCCAGCGCCCACAGCAGCACCATCACCAGCGGGATGTGTACCAGCAACTGGACGAACGAGAAGCCGATCAGATCGCGCGCCTTCAGGCCCAGTACACCCAGCAGCGGCAGCATGTAGAAGGGGTTGATCAGGTTGGGCAGCGCCTCGGCGGCGTTGTAGATCTGCACCGACCAGCCGAGGTGGTAGTTCAGCTCGTTGGCCACCTGCATCACATAGGGCGCCTCGATGATCCACTTGCCACCGCCGGACGGGATGAAGAAACCCAGCACAGCGGAGTACACGCCCATCAGCAGCGCATAGGTGTCGTGGTTGGCGATCTGCACGAAGAAGGTGGAAATGTGGTGCGCCAGGGTCTGGCCGTCCACGCCCTTCACCGTGGTCATGATGGCGGCGATGGAGCCGTACAGCGGGAACTGGATCAGCACCCCGGTGGTGGTCGGCACGGCGCGTGCCACCGCGTCGAGGAAGCTGCGCGGGCGCCAGTGCAGCAGCGCGCCAGCCATGATGAACAGCAGGTTGTAGGTGTTCAGGCCGGAGATGGCGGTGATCGCCGGCTTGCTGGCGAACTCCTGGGCCAGCCAGCCACCCGCCAGGGCCACCAGCAGGATGATCAGCAGCGGGCTGTGCTCCAGCCATTCGCCCGGACGGGTCGGCTGGACCTGCTGTGGCGCGGTGAAGCTCGGGTCCACGCCACAGGCCTTGGCGTCACGGGCGCTGGCGGCGCTCGGGGCGGTCATGTAGGCGATCACCAGCGACACCACTATCAGCGCCAGCAGCATTACGCCCGACTGCCAGAGGAAGATGGTCTCGGTGAAGGGAATCACGCCGGTGATGGCAAGGATGGACGGCGGCAGGCTGGCCGGGTTGGCCTGCAGCTGCGCGGCCGAGGAAGACAGGCCCAGCGCCCAGACGGCGCCCAGACCCAGGTAGGCGGCAGCACCGGCGGCGCGGTAGTCCATCTTCAGCTCCTCGCGGCGGGCCAGGGCGCGTACCAGCAGGCCGCCGAACACAAGGGAAAGACCCCAGTTGAGCAGCGAGGCGAGCATGGAGATCAGTGCCACCCAGCACACCGCCGAGCGGCCGTTCTTCGGCACGCGGGCCAGCAGGTCGATCAGCCGCGAGGCCGGGCCGGAACTGGCGACCACGTAGCCGCCGATGACCACGAAGGCCATCTGCATGGTGAAGGGGATCAGGCTCCAGAATCCGTCGCCAAAGGCCTTGGCGGCCTGGCTGGCCGGTGCACCTATGCCCAGCGCGGCGACGGTGACCAGCAGTACGGCGACTGCGGCGAAGACCCAGGAGTCGGGGAACCAGCGCTCCGCCCATGCGGAGCAGCGCATGGCAAAGCGGGCGGAACGGCTTTCGTGAAGTGTGTTGGCCATCGGATACCTCTGGAATGTTGTTCTTATCGGCAATCGCCCAGCCGCAGGCTCGGTCGGGCGCCGGGACAGTGGTCTTGAAAGGAACTCGAGGGTCTTGGCCCTCTTTTTGTCCGAAACGACGACGCCACGCCCGGAAGGGGCATGGTGAGGTCTGGTGCCCTTCGGGCCTTTCGGCCTTGGGCTCGTGCGTGATGGCCTTGCGTGGACCTGGACATGGCAGGTCCGTTTTTTTGTGTAGGTTGGTCCGAGCCTGCGAGGCCCAACTGTTGGGCTTCGCTGCGCTCGCGGAACGCCGTCCGGCCCAACCTGCGGGTGTTGCGTTATCGGAACGGGTAAAGCTGTCGGGTGGATCACGCTTCATCAATCCACCATCGGGGCCTGGCAGGCCCCGATGGTGGAAATAAAAAGCGATTTCCACCCTACATGACCCGCAATGCAGGTCGGGGGGGGGTGTTGTGGCTTAGCGCTCGACAGCCAGGGCTACGCCCATGCCGCCGCCGATGCACAGGGTCGCCAGACCCTTCTTGGCGTCGCGCTTGATCATTTCGTGGATCAGGCTGACCAGTACACGGCAGCCGGAAGCGCCGATGGGGTGGCCGAGGGCGATGGCGCCGCCGTTGACGTTGACCTTGGCCATGTCCCAGCCCAGCTCCTTGCCAACCGCCAGGGACTGCGCGGCGAAGGCTTCGTTGGCTTCGATCAGGTCGAGATCGTCGAGGCTCCAGCCGGCCTTGTCCAGACAACGACGGGTAGCGCTGACCGGGCCGATGCCCATGATCGCCGGATCGACACCGGAGTTGGCGTAGCCGGCGATGCGCGCCAGTACCGGCAGGCCCAGGGACTTGGCCTTCTCGGCGCTCATCAGTACCACGGCGGCGGCGCCGTCGTTGATGGTGGAGGCGTTGCCAGCGGTGACGCTGCCGTCCTTCTTGAAGGCGGGCTTGAGCTTGGCCAGGCTTTCGGCGGTGGTGCCGGCGCGCGGACCTTCGTCGGTATCGAAGGCGATGGGGTCGCCCTTCCACTGCGGGATCAGGATGGGCGTGATCTCATCCTTGAAGCGGCCAGCCTCGATGGCCGCGACGGCTTTCTGCTGGGAGGCGGCAGCAAAGGCGTCCTGCTGTTCGCGGGTCAGGCCGTATTGCTCCACCAGATTCTCGGCGGTGACGCCCATGTGGTAGTTGTTGAAGGCGTCGGTCAGGCCGTCGTGGATCATGGTGTCCAGCGCCTTGGCGTGGCCCATGCGCATGCCGGTACGGGCGGCCGGGAGGACGTAGGGCGCCAGGCTCATGTTTTCCTGGCCGCCGGCGATGATCACTTCGGCGTCGCCGCAACGGATGGCCTGGACGCCCAGGTGCAGGGCCTTGAGGCCGGAACCGCAGAGCTTGTTCAGGTTCATGGCCGGTACCGCGTGGGGCAGGCCGGCGAGGATGGCGGCCTGGCGGGCCGGGTTCTGGCCGGCGCCGGCGGTGAGCACCTGGCCGAGAATCACTTCATCGATCTGCTCGCCCTTGAGGCCGGTCTGCTCCAGCAGCTGGCGGATCACTGCAGCGCCCAGTTCATGGGCGGGAATATTGGCCAGCGCGCCCTGGAAGCTGCCAATGGCAGTGCGGGTGGCGGCAACGATTACGACGTCTTTCATGAGGACCTCCGTTTGATCCGTAGGAGCGAGCTTGCTCGCGAATCGATTCGATCTTCGCGAGCAAGCTCGCTCCTACAAAAATTGAAAAAACCGCGCCGGAGGAGTGCCTTGCGTGGTGGCCTCCTCCGGCGCGGCAGAGCAATCAGAACGTCATTTCTACCACATCGTCGGGGACGATCAGGCGGCCGGCGGTCTTCTCGGCAATCTCGGCGATGCTCACACCAGGCGCGGTTTCGCGCAGGATGAAGGCGCCGTCTTCGATCTCCAGGTAGGCCAGGTCGGTGAGCACCTTGCGGATGCAGCCGGCACCGGTCAGCGGCAGCGAGCACTGCTCCAGCAGCTTGGACTCGCCGTCCTTGGAGGCGTGGGTCATGGTGACGATGATGTTGTCGGCACCGGCCACCAGGTCCATGGCGCCGCCCATGCCCTTGATCAGCTTGCCCGGGATCATCCAGGAGGCAATGTTGCCCTGGACATCCACTTCGAAGGCGCCAAGCACGGTCAGGTCGACGTGGCCGCCGCGGATCATCGCAAAGGACTCGGCGGAGGAGAAGATGGAAGCGCCCTTCACCGCAGTGACGGTCTGCTTGCCGGCGTTGATCATGTCGGCGTCGACTTCATCCTCGGTGGGGAAGGCGCCCATGCCGAGCAGGCCGTTCTCGGACTGCAGCATCACTTGCATGCCTTCGGGTACGTAGTTGGCGACCAGGGTCGGAATGCCGATCCCCAGGTTCACGTAGTAGCCGTCTTTCAGTTCGCGGGCCACGCGCTGGGCCATCTGTTCGCGGGTCAGTGCCATGTCGGTTTCCTCGAATTCTTCTTGTCGTGGTCAGGAGCGAACGGTGCGTTTCTCGATACGCTTCTCAAAGGTTCCGCAAATGACGCGGTCCACATAGATGCCGGGCGTGTGGATCTGGGCCGGGTCCAGTTCGCCCGGCTCGACGATTTCTTCCACCTCGACCACGGTGATACGGCCGGCCGTGGCCGCCAGCGGATTGAAGTTCTGTGCGGTATGGCGGTAGATCACGTTACCGAAGTGATCGGCCTTCCAGCCCTTGACGATGGCGAAGTCGCCGGTAATCGAGGGTTCGAGGATGTACTTGCGGCCATTGAACTCGCGCACTTCCTTGCCTTCGGCAATCGGGGTGCCGTAGCCGGTGGCGGTGAAGAAGGCCGGGATACCGGCGCCGCCTGCGCGCATCTTCTCGGCGAGGGTGCCCTGGGGGGTCAGTTCGACTTCCAGTTCGCCGCTGAGCAGTTGCTGCTCGAACAGGGCGTTTTCGCCCACGTAGGAGGCGATCATCTTGCGGATCTGGCGGTCTTCGAGCAGCACGCCCAGGCCGAAGCCATCGATGCCGCAGTTGTTGGAAACCACAGTGAGGCCCTTGACGCCACGGCGGCGGATCTCGGCAATCAGGTTCTCGGGGATGCCACAGAGGCCGAAACCACCGGCCAGGACGGTCATGTTGTCGGTCAGCCCGTCCAGGGCTTCCTCGTAGCTGTATACGCGCTTGTCGAGTCCACTCATGCTATGTGCCTCTTGTCGTTATTGATCGCGGCGGGGATACCGTCGTTGAGTGGGCCAGAGCTTCTCCGACGCAGACTGATTTGTTAAGTTTGTTTTTCCTAACGATTAATAAACAAAGCAAATAAATGACCATCAAGCAGCTGCGCGCCTTCCTCGCCGTGGCGCAGAGCCTGAGCTTCGCCCAGGCCTGCGAGCGGTTGCATCTGTCCCAGCCGGCCCTCTCCCTGGCGATCAAGAACCTTGAAGATTCCCTCGGCGGCCAGCTGCTGGTGCGCACCACCCGCAGCGTCGCGCTGACGCCCGAGGGCGAAACCCTGCTGCCCATCGCCCGGCGCCTGCTGGCGGACTGGGACAACACCGAGGAACTGCTGCGCCAGCACTTCACCCTGCAGCTTGGCAAGGTGTCCATCGCCGCCATGCCCTCCTTCGCCGGCAACCTGCTGCCGGCGGCGCTCAAGGCCTTCCGCGACCAGCACCCCAAGGTCAACGTGGCAGTGCATGACGTGATCAACGAGCAGGTAATGGAAATGGTGCGCGACCGCCGGGTGGAGCTGGGCATCGCCTTCGAGCCGGAGTCCCTCGACGGCCTGGATTTCATGCCCTTCTACACCGACCGCTTCGTGGCCGTGGTACCCGCCGGTTGCGAGCTGGCGCAGCGCGCCGATGTCGGCTGGAAGGAACTGCTGCAAGGCAACTTCATCACCCTGCAGCGCCCGTCCGCGGTGCGCCTGATGCTCGAACAAGTACTCGCGCCGCAGTACGGCCATCTGCCGGTGGCCTTCGAGAGCCACCAGCTGGTGACCGTGGGGCGGATGGTGGCCCAGGGGCTGGGCGTCAGCGCCGTACCCAGCCTGTGCGTCCAGCAGATGGAGGAACTGGGGGCCCGCTGCATCGCCCTGCACAGCCCCCAGGTGGAACGCCGCGTGGGCCTGCTCCGGCTGGCCGAGCACACGCTCTCCACCGCCGCCCAGGCCCTCAGCGACGTGCTGCTGAATGCCCACGACTGGAGCCGCATGGACCTGCCCCGCCCCTGAGCAGGGCCTATGCTGATTAGCAACCGGATGACCCACATGTCGCCAGATGAGGATGCGCAGATGGACAAACCACTGTGGACCCCCAGCCCGGTGCGGATCGCCGCAACCCGCATGGACGCCTTCCGCCGCCAGGTCTGCCAGCGCGAGGGCCTGGACCTGCCCGACTACCCTGCCCTGCACGCCTGGAGCGTGGATCGCCGCGAGGCCTTCTGGCAGGCCATAGTCGAATTCTTCGACATCCGTTTCAGCACGCCGCCCATGGCCGTACTGCAAGAAGATGCCGCGATGCCCAGCGCCCGCTGGTTCCCCGGCGCCACCCTGAACTTCGCCGAACACCTGCTGCGCCGCCGCGACCAGCGGCCAGCGCTGGTGGCCATCGGCGAAGACGGCAGCCGCGTGCAACTGACCTATGCCGGGCTGGCCAGCCATGTCGCCGGCCTGCAGCGGAGCCTGAAAGCCCTTGGCGTGGGTGTCGGCGATCGCGTTGCGGCCTTCATGCCCAATACCTGGCAAACGGTGGTGGGCATGCTCGCCGCGACCAGCCTGGGCGCCACCTGGTCATCCTGCTCGCCGGACTTCGGCACCCAGGGTGTGATCGACCGCTTTGGCCAGATCGAGCCCAGGGTGCTGATTGCCGCCGCCGGTTACCGCTATGCCGGCAAGAACCTGGACCTGACCGCCAAGCTCAACGAAATCCTCGAGCGCATGCCCTGGCTGGAACAACTGGTGGTGGTCCCCTACTCCCGTCCCGAGGCACGCCCAGCCGACTTCACCACCCGCGCCCGTGTCGCCCTGTGGGACGACCTCTACCAGCCCGGCGGCGAACCCGACTTCACCCCGGTGCCCTTCGACCAGCCGCTGTACATCCTCTACTCCAGCGGCACCACCGGGGTACCCAAATGCATCGTCCACGGCGTGGGCGGTACCCTGCTGCAACACGTCAAGGAACACGGCCTGCACTGCGACCTGACGGCCTCGGACACGCTGTTCTACTTCACCACCTGCGGCTGGATGATGTGGAACTGGCTAGTATCCGGCCTGGCCCTGGGCGCCACCCTGGTGCTCTACGACGGTTCCCCCTTCCATCCGGGCCCCGAACGCCTGATGGACCTGATCGATGCCGAGGGCATCAGCATCTTCGGCACCAGCGCCAAGTACCTCGCCGCCCTGGAGAAGGCCGGCATCAAACCGCGCCAGAACCACCGCCTGGAGCGCCTGAAGGCGCTGCTCTCTACCGGTTCGCCGCTGTCCCACGAGAGCTTCGAGTTCGTCTACCGCGAAATCAAGGACGAGCTGTGCCTGTCCTCCATTTCCGGCGGCACCGACATCGTTTCCTGCTTCGCCCTGGGCAACCCGGTGCTGCCGGTGTGGCGCGGCGAGCTGCAGTGCAAGGGCCTGGGCATGGACACCCAGGTGTGGAACGAGGACGGCAGGCGGGTATTCGGCGAGAAAGGCGAACTGGTCTGCGCCCGGCACTTCCCGTCGATGCCGGTGGGCTTCTGGAACGACCCGGACGGGGCGAAGTTCAGGGCAGCCTACTTCGAAACCTTTCCCGGTGTCTGGGCCCACGGCGACTACGCCGAAGAAACCGCGCACGGCGGCCTGGTGATCCACGGCCGCTCCGATGCCGTGCTCAACCCCGGCGGTGTGCGCATCGGCACCGCGGAGATCTACCGCCAGGTGGAAAAGGTGGAGGAAGTGCTGGAATCCATCGCCATCGGCCAGGACTGGCAAGGCGATGTTCGGGTGGTGCTGTTCGTTCGCCTGCGCGATGGCGCGGTGCTGGACGACGCCCTGCGTGAGCGCATCCGCCAGGTGATCCGCGCCAACACCACCCCGCGCCATGTGCCGGCGAAAATCATCGCCGTGGCCGACATCCCTCGCACCCTGAGCGGCAAGATCGTCGAACTGGCGGTGCGCAATGTAGTGCATGGCAAGCCGGTGAAGAACACCGATGCCCTGGCCAATCCGCAGGCGCTGGAGTTGTATCGGGATCTGGAAGAGCTCAAGAGCTGAGCCGATCTTGTGGGGGCGATTTCAATCGCGAACGAATTCGCCCCCACAGGTCCGCCCATGGGACTCCCAGCGAGACTCAATCGCCCTCACCCCAACCCTCTCCCGGAGGGAGAGGGGGCTGTCTGTGCCGGCGTCCGGCCCTGTCTACGAATGCACGGCAGGGTGCGCTGCGCGCACCAATTCCGGGCTCGCCTTCCGCGCCAGGTCAAACCGCCGGTGCGCACGGCGCCCCTACCGGATCGCCTTCAATGAATTGCCTGTGTCTGCTTTAGCTGCTGCCAGGCATAGCCCCTTCAGCGCGGCCCCGGCTCCTCCGGCTCATCGTCTTCCAGTTCTTCCAGCTTCAGCTCCAGCCCCCAACTGGCGGAATCCGCGGTAGCGCTCGGTGTGGCTGCCGGTGCCGGAGCTGCGGGGGCGGATGTGGACGGGGCCGCCGCCGGACCTTCGCGATAGAGCTTGAGCTTCAGGCGCAGGTTGTTGGCCGAGTCGGCGTTCTTGATGGCCTCCTCTTCCGGAATGGCGCCCTCCACCACCAGGTCGAACAGTGCCTGGTCGAAGGTCTGCATGCCCAGGCCGCGAGACTTTTCCATGATCTCCTTGATGGAGTGGAATTCACCGCGCTTGATCAGGTCGCTGATAGTCGAGGTGCCCAGCAGCACTTCCACCGCCGCTCGGCGCTTGCCGTCCTGGGTACGCACCAGGCGCTGGGAAACGAAGGCCTTGAGGTTGTTGCCCAGGTCGTTGAGCAGCTGCGGGCGGCGCTCTTCGGGGAAGAAGTTGATGATGCGGTCCAGCGCCTGGTTGGCGTTGTTGGCGTGCAGGGTGGAAATGGCCAGGTGGCCGGTGTCGGCGAAGGCCAGGGCGTGCTCCATGGTCTCGCGGTCGCGAATTTCGCCGATCAGGATCACATCCGGCGCCTGGCGCAGGGTGTTCTTCAACGCAGCGTGGAAACTTCGGGTATCCACCCCCACTTCGCGCTGGTTGATGATGGATTTCTTGTGCCGGTGCACGTACTCCACCGGGTCTTCGATGGTGATGATGTGGCCGCCGCTGTTGCGGTTGCGGTAGTCGATCAGCGCCGCCAGCGAGGTGGACTTGCCGGAACCGGTACCGCCGACGAAGAGCACCAGGCCGCGCTTCTCCATCACCATCTTGAGCAGCACTTCGGGCAGCTTGAGGTCTTCGAAGCGCGGGATATCCAGCTTGATGTTCCGCGCGACGATGGAGACCTCGTTGCGCTGGCGGAAGATGTTGATGCGGAAGCGGCCGATGTTCGGCAGCGAGATGGCCAGGTTCATCTCCAGCTCACGGTCGAACTCGGCGCGCTGCTCGGCGTCCATGATCGACTCGGCGATCCTGGCCACGTCGCCGGCCTTGAGCGGTTCGTTGCTGAGCGGCCGCAACAGGCCGTTGAACTTGGCGCAGGGCGGCGCGCCCGTGGACAGATAGAGGTCGGAGCCATCCTGGGTAGCCAGGATCTTGAGCATCGCAGAGAGGTCCATCGAAGGTGCGCATCCCGTATCAGATGAAGGCATCCGCTTGGCGGATCACCGGTGCCCAACTGTATGGCGGCTGCCCGTACTGGCACAATGAACCGCTCCACAGTCCAAGAGGAATTCCCATGGCCAAGGCCCTTGCCCGCCATATCCTGGTCAAGACCGAGGCGGAAGCCGAACAATTGAAGAAGCGCCTGGACAAGGGCGAAGACTTCGCCGTCCTGGCCAGGAAACACTCCATCTGCCCGTCCGGCAAACGCGGCGGCGACCTGGGCGAAGTGCGCCCCGGCCAGATGGTGCGAGTGATCGATCAGGTGATTTTCAAGAAGCCCGTGCGCGTCATCCATGGCCCGGTGAAAAGCCAGTTCGGCTATCACCTGGTGCAGGTGTTCTTCCGGGATTGAAGGGCATTTCGCGATGATGGGCACCGTCCGTGGCGCAGTGCCCATCATCGCGCCTGAATCTGAAGGCCTTATTGCAGGGTTTCCCGCGCGCAGGAGCGGGAAATGTCGGTGAGGATCGTCAGTTCGTCGTCGGTCGGCTTCCGGCCTTCGCTCACACTCACCAGCTGCTGTGAGGTGAAGGCCTCCTGCATCATGCCGCTGGAACAGTTGCAGTAGTCGACGGCCTTGTCCTGCGGAACCTGCCTGGCCGCGCTGGCAACGCACTCCCGGGTGAACTTCTCGTCACCACCCTGCGGCCATTCACCCGCTACCGCTGCGAAGGTGCCGGCCTGCAGGGCCAGTGCAACGAAAATCAGCGTTCTCTTCACCTGCCTTCTCCTTTTGCGCGTGGAAGGCACATTCTTGCCCCAGCGCAGCCCCGGCGCGCAATAGCCGCAAGCCACAAGAAGTTGACCTTCGGCGACGGCCCGGCAAACACCTCACCAATTGAGCAGGAACATCGCCTTGGCCAGGAACAGGATGCCGAGCATCTGCACCAGCACACTGAGGTGGATCATGCGGGAGCGGGCCGGTGTCATGCGCCCGCTGCGCATCAGCACGACGACCAGCAGGAAGTGCCCGAGGATGCTCAGTGCCAGACAGATCTTCAGCACCAGCAAAGTGCCGAAGCTGCTGGAGAAAGGCTCCCGCAGCACCGCGCGGTAATGCCAGGCCAGCGTCAGGCCAGCACCGTAGAGCACCAGGACGACCCAATGCATAACGCGCCGGGCGCGCTGCCCCAGGGCTCTGGACAGCTGTTCACGAGGCCCCGCCTCCAGGCTGCGGGCTGCCCGACTGAGGATCATGACTTCGAAAAACACCCCGCCGATGAAAAATGCCGCGGCGGTGAGATGCGCAAACTTGAGCAGTAGATAGAGCACGTCACGTCCCCTCTTGTCCTGGATGGGTGTCCATCATGCGCATGCTGGTGAGGCGCACCGTGATCGGGATCAATTCCCCCTGGGCATGAATGCCCAGAACGCACCGAGTTCCGTAGACCGGATGAAATCCGGGGAAAGTCCCACCGCCGCTCGCGGATTTCATCCAGGCTGCGATTTACCAGTTTGCAGGGCCGACGAACTCCGCTATCCCTTTCGTCCCGCAGCCGTCTAAGGTTCCCCCCAGCCCAGGGCAAAACCGCTACAATCGCGCCTTTTTTGCGCGCGAGCGCCCCACGTCCAGGATTTCATCGTGATCTCTACCGCCAACATCACCATGCAGTTCGGCCCCAAGCCGCTGTTCGAGAACGTTTCCGTCAAGTTCGGCAACGGCAACCGCTACGGCCTGATCGGTGCCAACGGCTGCGGCAAGTCGACCTTCATGAAGATTCTCGGTGGTGAACTCGAACCCTCCGCCGGCCAGGTGATGCTCGAGCCGAACGTGCGCCTCGGCAAGCTGCGCCAGGACCAGTTCGCCTACGAAGACTTCAGCGTGATCGACACCGTGATCATGGGCCACGAAGAGTTGTGGCGCGTGAAAGCCGAGCGCGACCGCATCTACTCGCTGCCGGAAATGAGCGAAGACGACGGGATGGCCGTAGCCGAACTGGAAGTGATGTTCGCCGAAATGGACGGCTACACCGCCGAATCCCGCGCCGGCGAGCTGCTACTGGGCGTGGGCATCCCGCTGGACCAGCATTTCGGTCCGATGAGCGCCGTGGCGCCGGGCTGGAAGCTGCGGGTGCTGCTGGCCCAGGCGCTGTTCTCCGATCCGGACGTGCTGCTGCTGGACGAACCGACCAACCACCTGGACATCAACACCATCCGCTGGCTGGAAGGCGTGCTCACGGCGCGTAACTCCACCATGATCATCATTTCCCACGACCGCCACTTCCTGAACAGCGTCTGCACCCACATGGCCGACCTGGACTACGGCGAGCTGCGCCTGTTCCCGGGCAACTACGACGAGTACATGACCGCGGCCGAACAGGCCCGCGAACGCCTGCTCTCGGACAATGCCAAGAAGAAGGCGCAGATCGCCGAACTGCAGCAGTTCGTCAGCCGCTTCTCGGCCAACGCCTCCAAGGCCAAGCAGGCCACCAGCCGTGCGCGCCAGATCGACAAGATCCAGCTGGAAGAGGTCAAGCCGTCCAGCCGTGTGAGCCCGTTCATCCGCTTCGAGCAGTACAAGAAGCTGCACCGCCAGGCGGTGACCCTGGAGAAGGTCAGCCAGGGCTACGACGGCGTCCCGCTGTTCAACAACCTGTCGATGCAGATCGAAGCCGGCGAACGCGTCGCCATCATCGGCCCGAACGGTATCGGCAAGACCACCCTGCTGCGCACCCTGGTGGGCGAGATGGCGCCGCTGGGCGGCGAGGTGAAATGGACCGAGAGCGCCGATGTCGGCTACTTCGCCCAGGACCACGCAGGAGACTTCGAAGACGATGTAACCCTGTTCGACTGGATGGCCCAGTGGACCCAGGGTGGCGAGCAACTGGTGCGCGGCACCCTCGGCCGCATGCTGTTCTCCAACGACGAGATCAAGAAGTCGGTGAAGGTGATTTCCGGTGGCGAACAGGGCCGCATGCTGTTCGGCAAGCTGATCCTGAAGAAGCCCAACGTGCTGGTGATGGACGAACCCACCAACCACCTGGACATGGAATCGATCGAGGCGCTCAACCTGGCGCTGGAGAACTACCCGGGCACCCTGATCTTCGTCAGCCACGACCGTGAGTTCGTTGGCTCCCTGGCCACCCGCATCATCGAGCTCAGCGAGAACGGCGTGACCGACTTCAGCGGCACCTATGACGATTACCTGCGCAGCCAGGGTGTGATTGCCTGATCGGTACCGCCTGGCACGGCATCTCGCTTCATTGTGGGGGCGAATTCATTCGCCAAGGGGTGCGAAGCGCCCCCTGAGATTCGAGGGCCGAACCTTCGGTCCGGTTAGCGAATAAATTCGCCCCCACAGGTAAGGCAGACCATGCCTCTTAAGATTGGTCGCGCGCTCCAAAACACAATGCCCCGCAATTGCGGGGCATTGTGTTATCCGGCGTACGAAATCAGGCAGCGGCGAACAGTTCTCCGATCTGCTGTTTGGCGGCGCTGATGGCGTTGGCGCGGGGTTCTTCGCCGTAGGCCAGGCCTTCTGCGCGGACGACTTCGATGTCGGTCACGCCAAGGAAGTTCAGCACCAGCTTCAGGTAGTCCTCATGGGCCTGGCCGGAAACCTGGCCGGCGTGGATACCGCCTGCGGTGTTGACGATCACTACCTTCTTGCCACCTGCCAGGCCTTCCGGGCCGTTCTCGGTGTAGCGGAAGGTCTTGCCGGCAACGGCGATGCGGTCGATCCAGGCCTTCAGCTGGCTCGGAATGCTGAAGTTGTACATCGGAGCGCCGATGACGATGGCGTCGGCGGCGAGGAATTCGTTCAGGGTGGCCTCACCCAGTTCGGCTTCGTGCTTCTGGGCGGCGTCGCGCAGTTCGGCCGGAGTACCGCCGGCAACCAGGCTCAGGGCGGACAGGTGGCTGATGGCATCGCTTGCCAGGTCGCGGTAGGTGACCTGGGCGGCCGGCTCGGCGGCGGTCCAGGCGGCCACCACGTCACGGCTCAATTGGCGGGAGGCGGAAGCGTCACCGAGGATGCTGGAGTCAAGGTGCAGAATCTTCATGGATGGTTACCCTCAGTTGGGCGACCGGCGACGGCCGATCGGAATGGAGGCAATCCTATCCATGTCGATAAAGCATGATTAGACGGCAAATTTGTGATTCAGCGTCCCATCCATGGGACAAATTCATACGCCGTGGATGGCGTCAGACGCCGCCCAGGAAATCCATCTTGCCGACATCCACGCCGTTGTGGCGGAGGATGGCGTAGGCCGCGGTGACGTGGAAATAGAAGTTCGGCATGGCGAAGCCCAGCAGGTAGTCGCGACCGCTGAAGCTCATTTCGCCGCTGCGCATCTTCAGTACCACGGTGCGGGTTTCGCTGCCTTCGAAGCGGGCGGCGTCGATGCCCTTGATGAAGTCCTGGGTCCTGGCAATACGCGCCTGCAGTTCGTCGAAGGTGCTTTCGGTGTCTTCCCAGCTCGGCACTTCGACGTCGGCCAGACGGGCCGCGCAACCCTTGGCCATGTCGCTGGCGATCTGCACCTGGCGGACCAGGGGGAACATGTCGGGCGCCAGGCGCGACTCGATGAACACCTTGGGGTCTATGCCGCGCGCCTGGGCGTTGGCTTCGGCTTTCTTGAGGATGTTGGATAGATTGCCGAGCATGCGTGCCAGGACCGGGACGGATGCCTCGTACATGGACAAGGACATGGTGATCGCTCCATTTCGGGTGGATGGAAGCGCTCAGGTATAGCGCTTGCCAGTCCACCCGGCAATGTCCGTGAAAAGTCCCACCAGAGAGGGCAATGACGCGGTAAAGTCACGCATTGCGCCAGCTCGTTCCATGCACAGGACAAGGCCATGCAAGACCTCAACGACCTCTTCTATTTCGCCAAGGTGGTAGAACACGGCGGCTTCTCCGCCGCCGGCCGCCTGCTCGGTATTCCCAAGTCACGCCTGTCACGGCGCATCGCCGAACTGGAAGCCCGGCTTGGCGCGCGCCTGCTGCAGCGGACGACTCGCAAGCTGGCACTGACCGATGTCGGCGAGCGTTTCCTGCGCCATTGCCAGGCAATGCTGCTGGAAGCCGAGCAGGCCGAGGAAGTGGTGGCCAGCCTCACGGTCGAACCGCGGGGGCGGCTGCGGGTGTCCTGCCCGGTGGAGCTGGCCCATTCATTGCTCAAGCAGATCATCATCGACTTCCTCCAGCAGTACCCACTGGTGCAGCTGGACATGCTCCTGACCAACCGCCGGGTGGACCTGCTCGAAGAAGGCGTGGACGTCGCCCTGCGGATACGCGAAGTCGGCGACGAGGACCCGAACCTGATCGCCCGGATGCTGACCCGGGCCCGGGCTTTCCTGGTGGCCGCCCCCAGCCTGGTGGAAGGCATGAGCATCCACACCCCGGACGATCTCCAGCAGCTGCCGGCCCTTGGTGCGCTGGCGGTGGACCGGCGAATCCATCATCACCTGCAGGACGACCAGGGCAACCGCCGCGAGGTAGCGCTGGAGGCTCGACTGGGCATCGAGGACTTCGACGTACGCAAGCAGGCGGCACTGGCGGGCCTGGGATTCAGCATGCTGCCGCAGATGAACTGTGAGGCCGAACTGCGCGACGGCAGCCTGGTTCGCCTGCTGCCCGACTGGCACCTGCCAGGGGGATACCTGCAGGTGGCCTACACCCACCGGCGCGGCATGCTGCCGGCGGTGCGGGCCTGGATCGAGCATCTGGTGCAGGCCTTCGCCCGCAGCGACTTGCCGCCGGTCTGAAAACTCGCCAGCAAGGCAACCATTAGCCAGCTTCCTTTAGCGCAGTGACTCAGGGATGATGGCGGCGCCCTCCCCCAGCCCGATTCCAGGTTCTGCCATGAGCACGCCACAGCCGTCCGCGTCCTCCAATACCCTGCAGATCATCACCGTCGTCTTTTTCACCTTCATCAGCTTCTTCTGCGTCGGCCTGCCGATCGCTGTGCTCCCCGGTTACGTGCACGACGACATGGGCTACGGCTCGGTGATGGCTGGGATTGTCATCAGCACCCAGTACCTTGCCACCCTGCTCTCCCGCCCCATGTCCGGAAGCCTGGCCGACCGGCTGGGCGCCAAGCGCGCGGTAATGTACGGCATGGCCTGCTGCGGCGCTTCGGGGGTACTGACGCTGCTCTCGACCTCGCTGACGCAATTCCCCCTGACGAGCCTGGCGCTCCTGCTCGGCGGGCGGGTGGCGCTGGGCATCGGCCAGGGGCTGGTGGGCACCGGGTCCATCAGTTGGGGCGTGGGCCTGGTGGGCGCGGAGAACATGGCGCGGGTGATCTCCTTCAACGGCATCGCATCCTACGGCGCGGTTGCCATTGGCGCCCCGATGGGCGTGGTCCTGGTGGATGGCTTGGGCCTGTGGAGCATCGGCGGACTGATGGCGGTGCTCTGTGCCATCGCCCTGCTGCTGGCCTGGCCCAGGCGTCCTTCGCCCATCGTCCAGGGCGAGCGACTGCCTTTCAGCAACGTGTTCCTGCGCATCGCCCCCAACGGCACGGCGCTGGCCCTGGGCTCCATCGGCTTCGGCACCCTGGCCACCTTCATCACCCTCTACTACGCCAGCATCGGCTGGGAAGGCGCCGCCTACTGCCTCACCGCGTTCGGCTGCGCCTTCATCGCTGCGCGACTCTTGTTCGTCAACAGCATCAAGCACCTGGGCGGCTATCGTGTGGCCATCGCCTGCCTGGCCGTGGAGAGCCTCGGCCTGTTCCTGCTGTGGGCCGCCAGCACACCCTGGCTGGCCCTGGCCGGCGCTGCCCTGACCGGTTTCGGTCTGTCGCTGGTCTATCCTGCCCTGGGCGTCGAGGCGGTCACGCGCATTCCGGCCGCCAGCCGCAGCTCGGCGCTGGGCGCCTACGCGGTATTCTTCGACCTGGCCCTCGGCATCTCCGGCCCCTTGATGGGTGCCATCGCCAGTGGCGCGGGCTTTGCCGCGATCTTCCTGGTCGCCGCCCTGATGGCGCTGACCGGCATGCTGCTCAGCCTGTGGTTGCTGCGCGGCCAGACCCGAACCTGACGGAACAGGAGCCTCCATGACCCCCGAGCAAGTCGCCGCCTTCTGCCTGCAGCTTCCCGGCGCCCGGGAAGACCTCAAATGGGGCAGCAACCGGGTGTTCTCCATCGCCGGCAACAAGATGTTCGCCATCCTGGATTTCCTCGGCGATGGCCTGGCCTTCAAGGTCGACAAGGAGCTCTTCCTCGGTTATGTCGACCGCCCCGGCATCAGCCCCGCCCCCTACCTGGCCCGCGCCCACTGGATCGCCATGCAGTGGCCCTATCCCATGGGCGACGATGAGCTGCGCGGGCTGATCACCCGTTCACACCAGCTGGTGGTGGCGCGGCTGCCGAAGATCCGCCAGATCGGACTGCTGCTGGACTGACCCGGAGCGGCCGCCGCCCGTCCGCTTGCTACCTTTTCACCATGGACCTGCGCCGACCCGGCACCAGGAGGCCTCAAGCAATGAGAACCACCGCCCTCTGGGCCCATCTCTGGAACAATCGCGCCCCCGCCCAGGGCCTGGAGGACTTCCGCCTGGAAGGGCGCCGGGCTGACGGCGGGATGCTGGCCTTCGACGACGACGGCACGCCCTATCGCCTGAACTACACCCTGGAGTACGGGAAAGGCTGGGAGCCGCGGGCGTTCAGCGCCACGGTGCGTGACGGACGCGGCAGCCACAGCCTGAGCCTGCGCCGCGACGGCCTGCACTGGCTGGATGGCAACGGCCAGAAGCTGCCGGAGCTGTCCGACAGCCTCGACCTGGACCTCTGGCCCACGCCCTTCACCAACAGCCCGAGCATCTGGCGCCTGTTCCTCAACCCCGGCGAGCGGCGGGAGATCGAGGTAGTCTTCGTCGAAGCCCCGCAACTGACCGTGCGCCCCATGCGCCAGGCCTACACCCGCCTCGACCAGACCCGCTACCTCTACCAGAGCCTCGACGGCAGCGGCTTCGAGGCAGTGCTGACCCTGGACGAGGACGGATTGGTGAATCGCTATCCGCTGTTCTTTCAGCGGTTGTAATCTGCCGCAGAACCTGCTGTGGGGGCGAATTCATTCGCTGAGGGCAGCGCAGCTACCCCGAACGCCCCAAGGGCAGACCTGCGGCCTGCTTAGCGATTGAAATCGCCCCCACAAGGAATCAGCCACCCGGCAATTCAAGCCGACGCGGCCTCCAGCCGGTGGATCGGCTTCCAGCGGCGTAGCTGCTGGTAGAGGGTCGGCACCACGAAGAGGGTGAAGAAGGTGCCCACCAGCAGGCCGCCAACGATCACCATGCCGATCTGCTGGCGGCTTTCCGCACCGGCGCCGCTGGCGATGGCCAGGGGCACCGAGCCCAGCACCATGGCGCCGGTGGTCATCAGGATCGGCCGCAGGCGCTTCACCGAGGCTTCCATCACCGCTTCATGCAGCTCCACGCCCTGGCGCAGGAGCTGGTTGGCGAACTCGACGATGAGGATGCCGTGCTTGGTGATCAGGCCGATGAGGGTGACCATCCCCACCTGGGAGTAGATATTCAGGGTGCCGCCGAAGAGGGTCAGTGCGAGCAGCGCGCCGGCCATGGACAGCGGCACGCTGAAGAGGATGATCAGCGGGTCGATGAAACTCTCGAACTGCGCGGCCAGCACCAGATAGATGAACACCAGGGCCAGGGCGAAGATCAGCGCCACGCCGCTGCTGGAGTCCTTGAAGTCCCGCGAGGTGCCGGTGTAGTCGAACTGGGTATCCGGCGGGAACACCGCGCGGGCCGCCTCCTCCAGATAATCCAGGGCCTCGCCCAGGGTGTAGCCGGAGCCGACGTTGGCGGTGACCGTCACCGCGCGCAACTGGTTGAAATGGTTGAGCTCCCGCGGCGCCACGGTTTCCCGCACTTCGATCAGGTTGGCCAGCTGCACCATGCTGTCGTTGCGGCCGCGCACATAGACGCGGTTGAGGTCGTCGGGGTTGCTGCGGTCGACGTTGGCCAGTTGCACCAGCACGTCGTACTGCTCGCCGTTCTGCTTGAAGCGGGTCACCTGGCGGCTGCCGAACAGGCTTTCCAGGCTACGGCCGATGGCGGCGACGTCGGTGCCCACGGCCACCGCCTGTTCGCGGTTGACCGTGACCTTCAGTTGCGGCGAGTTGAGCTTGAGGTCGCTGTCCAGGCTCTCCAGCCCCGGATAGTCGCGCACCCTTTCCATCAGTTGGTCGACGTAGGCCTGCAGCTCGCTGTACTCCAGCGAGGAGCGGATCACGAAGTTCACCGGCTGGTTGCGGGCGCTCTGCCCCAGGGGCGGCCGGTTGATGGGGAAGGCACGCACGCCGGGGATGTCACGCAGTTTGGGCAGGAGTTCGTCGCGAATCTCGAACTGGCTGCGCTCGCGGGCGTCCCAGGCCTCGAGTTTGAGGAATGACAGCCCCTGGGCCACGGTCGGGAAGCCCACCACCACCATGTAGCGGTTGGCTTCGGGGATCGACTGGTAGGCCTCTTCCAGCATCTTCGCGTAGCGGCTGGTGTATTCGATGGTGGCGCCGTCGGGACCGTTGATGGAACCGACTATGGTACCGGTGTCTTCGGTGGGCGCCAGCTCGCTGCGCAGGCCGCTGAACAGCACCAGGCAGAGCACGAGGATGCCCGCCAGTAGCAGGACGATCAGCAGCCAGGCCCGCAGCACCCGCTCCAGCAGGTGGCGATAGCTGTAGGTCAGCCCATGGAGGAAGGATTCCACCAGGTTGTAGAAGCGCCCATGCTGTTGCGCCGCGTGGGGCCTGAGCAGCTGTCCGCACATCATCGGCGACAGGGTCAGGGCGACGAAACCGGACACCAGCACCGCACCGGCCAGGGTCCAGGAAAACTCCGTGAAGAGCTTGCCCGACGTGCCCTGCATGAAGCCGATGGGGGCGTAGACCGCCGCCAGGGTCAGGGTCATGGCGATCACCGCGAAGGCGATCTCGCGGCTGCCCTTGAAGGCCGCCTGGATCGGCGACATGCCCTCCTCTATGTGCCGGTGGATGTTCTCCAGCACCACGATGGCATCGTCCACCACCAGGCCGATGGCGAGCACCATGGCCAGCAGCGTCAGGGTGTTGATGGAGAAACCCAGCAGCACCATGAGGCTGAAGGCGCCGATCAGCGAAACCGGGATGGTGACCAGGGGAATCAGGGTGGCGCGCAGGGAGCGTAGGAACAGGAAGATGATCAGGATGACCAGCAGCACCGCTTCCCAGATGGTGGTGTAGACGTTGTCGATGGACTCACGGATGAACAGCGAGTTGTCGTTGGCGATGGTCATTTTCATGCCGTCGGGCAGCAATGCGCGGATTTCCGGCAGCGCGGCATCGAGCCCGTCGGAAATCTCCAGCGGATTGGCCGTGGCCTGTCTGACCAGCCCCAGGGACACCGCCGCGCGCCCGTTGAAGCGCACGATGCTGCGCTCGTCCGCCGCGCCCACTTCGGCGTGGCCGACATCGGCCAGGCGCAGCAGGTAGCCGCGCTGGTCGTTGAGGATCAGGTCGTTGAATTCCTCCGGGGTGCGCAGGTCGGTTTCCGACAGCACGGTGAACTCGCGCTGCACCGACTCGATACGCCCGGCGGGAATCTCCACGTTCTGCCGGCGCAGGGCATCTTCCACGTCCTGCACCGTGAGGTCGTGGGCGGCGAGTTTTTCCGGGTCCAGCCAGATGCGCATGGCGAAGCGCCGGGCACCGCGGATCTGCACTTCCGAAACGCCCGGAATGGTCTGCAGGCGGTCGCGTATCACCCGTTCCAGCACGTCGGTGATCTCCATCGCAGAGTGCTGCTCGCTGTAAAAAGCGAGCCAGATCACCGGCTGGGCATCGGCCTCGACCTTCTGCACGATGGGTTCGTTGATCTCGTCCGGCAACAGGCCACGCACGCGGCCCAGGCGGTCGCGCACGTCGCTGGCCGCTTCGTCGGCGTTGGTGCCGAGGCGGAACTGCGCGGTGATCTGGGTGTTTTCCGAACGGCTGATGGAGGCGACGAAGTCCAGGCCCTCGATGCCGGACAGCACGTCCTCGATGGGCTGCGCCACCTGGGATTCCATGATCTCCGGGCTGGCGCCGGGGTAAGTCACGTTGACGGTGACGATGGGCACGTCGATGTTGGGGTATTCCCGCACCGCCAGCCGCTGGTAAGCCAGCAGCCCGAGCAGGACCAGGATCAGCGACAGGACGGTGGCGAACACCGGCCTGCGGATGCACACATCCGAGAGGGTCATACGCCACCCCGCGCTACGGTGCGGACCTCCAGTCCCGGGCTGACTTTCTGCCAGCCCGCGGTAATGACCTGCTCGTTGCCCTGCAGACCTTCACGGACCTCAGCCTTGCCGCGAAGGCGCTGGCCGATCTTGATCGGACGCCGCTCCACCTTGCCGTCCACCACCAGGTTGACGAACAACTGCTGCCCCACGGGCATCACCGCTTCCTCGGGAATCAGCAGCGCTTGCGGGCGTTCGGCGAGGATCACCGAGACCTTCACGAACTGGCCGGGCTTGAGGCGGTGGTCGCGGTTGGGGATCTGCGCGCGGATCGCCTGGCTGCGGCCGACCTCGTCCAGGCGCGGGTTGAGGGCAATGATCTCGCCACGGAAGCGTTCGCCCGGGTAGGCGTCCAGGCTCAGCTCCACCGCCTGGCCGATGCTCACCTGGCTGACCGCCTTCTGCGGCACGCGGAAATCCACCTTGAGCGGGTCCAGCACTTCCAGGTTGACCAGGTCCTGGCCAGCGCTGAGGTAGTCGCCGACGCTCACCAGACGCAGGCCGAGGGTGCCGTCGTAGGGGGCGCGGATCTGGGTCTTGTCGAGGCGTGCCTGGGCCAGCGCCAGGCTGGCGCGGGCGGCCTGTTCCTGGGACAGGGACTCATCCTGGGCCTGGGCATTGCTGGCGCCGCGGGCGAACAGCATCTTCGCCCGCTGGTAGCTCTTTTCCGCCAGGTCCAGGTTGGCCCGCGCCTGGGCCAGCTCGGCGCGGGCGATGGCGTCGTCCAGGCTGACCAGCAGGTCGCCGCCCTTGACCGCCTGACCTTCGCGGAAATGCAGGGCAGCCACCCTGCCCTCCACTTCCGGGCGGATCATCACCGACTCGTCCGAACGCAGGGAGCCGAAGGTCACCAGCTCGTCACGCACCAGCGCCCGTTGCGGTTCGGCCACTTCCACCAGCGGCGCCTCCTGGGCCATGGCGGACAACGAGGCAAGTGCCCCGAAAAACAGCCACACACTGCGACGGAACTTCATCTGGAGCCTCTGGGACGATTCGGAAGGAAGGGAGCCTGCCGACTGTATCGGCAGGCCCCGCCAGTGGCATTACCGAAATAATGCCACTCTGTGTCGCGTTGTTTCTCCTTACTGACGCATGCCCCGTCCGCTCACCAACAGACGGATGCAGGCGATGTAGAGGATGACCATGGTCAGCAGCATCAGGGCGATGGCGACCCCGATGTTGATGTCGGAAACGCCGAGGATGCCGTAACGGAAGGAGTTGACCATGTGCAGGATCGGGTTGCCCAGGGACACCGTCTGCCAGAACGGCGGCAGCAGGTTGATCGAGTAGAACACGCCGCCCAGGTAGGTCAGTGGGGTCAGCACGAAGGTCGGGATGATCGAGATATCGTCGAAGTTGCGTGCAAATACGGCGTTGATGAAGCCCCCCAGGGAGAAGATGGTGGCGGTCAGCAGCACCACCAGCGCAGTCACCCCGATGTGGTGCACCTGGAGCTTGGTGAAGAACAGCGACAGGAACGTCACGATCACCCCCACCGCCAGCCCGCGCAGCACGCCGCCGATGGTGTAGCCGAGGAGGATGGTGTGCGCCGACACCGGCGAGACCAGCAACTCCTCCACCGAACGCTGGAACTTGCTGCCGAAGAAGCTCGACACCACGTTGCTGTAGGAGTTGGTGATCACCGACATCATGATCAGGCCGGGGACGATGTAGTCCATGTAGCTGAAGCCGCCCATGTCGCCGATCTGCCGGCCGATCAGGTTGCCGAAGATGACGAAGTACAGGGCCATGGTGATGGCCGGGGGCAGCAGGGTCTGCGGCCAGATCCGCATGAAACGGCGGACTTCACGGGTGACGATGGTATTGAGGGCGACCAGGTTGGCGGAGAGTTCCGAACTCATACGGCCACCTTCGCCAGGTTTTTCTCCACCAGGGACACGAACAGCTCCTCGAGGCGATTGGACTTGTTGCGCATGCTCAGCACGTCGATGTTCAGGGCGGCGAGCTGGCGGAACAGCTCGGTCAGGCCCTGGCTCTTCTCCACCTGCACTTCCAGGGTGTGGTCATCCACCAGCTCGGCCGGGTAGCCGTTGAGCTGCGGCACCACTTCCAGGGGTTCCTTGAGATCGAGCAGGAAGGTCTCCTTGTGCAGCTTCTTCAAGAGCTCCTTCATGCTGGTGTTCTCGACGATCCGGCCGTGGTCGATGATGCCGATGTTGCGGCAGAGCTGCTCGGCCTCTTCCAGGTAGTGGGTGGTCAGGATGATGGTGATGCCCTGCTCGTTGAGCTCGGTGAGGAAGCTCCACATGGAGCGGCGCAGCTCGATGTCCACGCCGGCGGTGGGTTCGTCGAGGATCAGCAGGCGCGGCTGGTGGATCAGCGCGCGGGCGATCATCAGGCGGCGCTTCATGCCGCCGGACAGCTCGCGGGACGCCGAATTGCGCTTCTCCCACAGGCCGAGCTGGGTCAGGTACTGCTCGGCGCGCTCCTTGGCGATTTTCGCCGGAATGCCGTAGTAGCCGGCCTGGGTGACGACTATGTCGAAGACCTTCTCGAACTGGTTGAAGTTGAACTCCTGGGGCACCACGCCCAGGCAGCGCTTGAGCGCGTAGGGCGATGTGTCCAGGTCGTTGCCGAACACGCTGACGCTGCCGCTGGTCTTGTTCACCAGGGTGGACAGGATGCCGATGGTGGTGGACTTGCCGGCGCCGTTGGGGCCGAGCAAGGCGAAGAAATCACCTTCGGCCACTTCCAGGTCGATGCCCTTGAGGGCCTGGAAGCCATTGCCGTAGGTCTTGGTCAACTGCCGGATGGACAGGGCGGAACTCATGATGGATTCGTCTGCTTCAAGGGGAAGTGGCTAGATAAGGCTGAGTGCCAGCAAATTCAACCGCGCATCGCTGCACATCAGCCTAGGTTCCAATGGCCGGGTCGGCGACCCGCTGGCTCAGGTGAGCGCCGTCATCACCGCCTTGCGATACGCGGGCCGTGCCTGCAGGCGCTCGTACCAGGCCTGGAGGTTGGGCAGCTCCGGTCGCAGGATGGGCATCTCGAACCAGGCATAGGCGAAGCAGCCCAGGGGGATATCGCCCATGGCGAAGGCATCGCCGGACAGGTACGGACGCTGGCCCAGGGCCCGCTCGGGAATGGCCAGCAGCTCGCCGCAACGGGTCAGCGCGGCGTCGACCAGCGCCTGGTTGCGCTCGGCCGGCGGCGTGCGCAGGGTGCCCCAGAACAGGTCGCGAAAGGGGGTGGCGAAGCTGGAGGTGGCCCAGTCCATCCACTTGTCGCCCTCGGCGCGCGCCACCGGAGACTCCGGGTACAGGGTGCCGGCGGCATAACGTGCGGCCAGGTAGCGGACGATGGCGTTGGACTCCCAGAGCACCAGGTCGCCATCCTCGATCATCGGCACCAGGCCGTTGGGATTGCGCGCGCGGTAGGCCGGCTCGTTGACCAGCCCGAAGGCGCCACCGGCGTCCCGTTGCTCGTAGGCGACCCCTGCTTCCTCCGCCGCCCAGAGCGCCTTGCGCACGTTGGTGGAATTGATTCGCCCCCAGATCTTCAGCATTGCGACACTCCAGGCCGGTTGGACAGGGGCACCATTCTAGGGTGCCGTGCCGGGCGACGGAATGCCGAATCCTCCAGATATTCCCGTTCGCGGAGGATTTCCGCGACAGCGTTCTAGAGCCTGAAGCTGCCCGCCATGCCCTGCAACTCCTGCCCCAGGCGCGCCAGCTGCACGCTGGATGTCGCGGTTTCATCCATGGCCCCGGCGGACTGGTCGGCAATGTCGCGGATGCTGGTGACACTGCGATTGATCTCTTCGGCCACCGCGCTCTGCTGTTCCGCTGCGGCAGCGATCTGCTGGTTCATCTGATGGATCAGGCTCACGGCCTCGGCGATGCCGGCCAGGGCTTCCTCGGTCAGGTTGGCGTCGCGCACGGTCAGGTCCACCAGGCTTTCGCTCTGCTGCATGTGCTCCACCGAGTTGCGCACGCCTTCGCGCAGGGTGGCGATCAGCCGCTCGATCTCGGCGGTAGACTGCTGGGTGCGCCGTGCCAGCGCCCGCACCTCGTCCGCCACCACGGCAAAACCACGGCCCTGCTCGCCGGCGCGGGCGGCCTCGATGGCGGCGTTGAGCGCCAGCAGGTTGGTCTGCTCGGCGACGCTCTTGATCACGTCCAGCACGGTGCCGATGCTCTGGGTGTCATGGTTCAGGCGCTGGATGCTGGTGGTGGTCTGCTCCATCGCCTGGGCCAGCTGGTTGATCCGCTCCAGGGTCTGGCGCACCACCTGGCTACCGGTGCTGACACGGTTGTCGGCCGCCTCGGTGGAACTGGCGGCGGCCTCGGCGTTACGCGCCACCTCCTGCACGGTGGCGGCCATTTCGCTCATGGCGGTGGCCACCTGGTCGGTTTCTTCCTTCTGGCCGTTTACGCCGACGCGGGTCTGCTCGGTGACGCTGGAAAGCGCCTGGGCCGAGGCGGAAATCTGCGCCACCCCGCCCTGCAGGCGGCCGACCATGTCCCGCAGGTTGGCGGACATGCCCCGCATGGCCTCCATCAGTTGGCCGATCTCGTCGCGGCGCTGCACCTCGATGCTGGCACTGAGATCGCCCTCGGCGATCTGCTGCGCCAGGCCGATGACCCGCCGCAGCGGCCGGACGATCAGCAGGCTGATCAGCACGGTGGCAGCCAGCCCGATCAGCAGCGCCAGCGCCGCCGCCAGCAGAATCAGCAGCGAGCTGGACTCCTGCTGCGCGTGCATCTCGGCCTTCTGCAGTTCATAGGCCCGCTCCACGGCCTGCACCACGCGGTCCGCTTCGGCGGCCAGGTGCGCGTACTCCTGGCGCTGCTGGGCCAGGGTGGCGGTGTATTCCTTGAGACGTTCGTTGAAGGAGTCGACGTTGCCGATCACTTCTGTGAGCACGGCGGCGTAGCCGGGGTCCTGCATGGCGTCGCGCAACTCGGCAGCGAGCTTCTGGGCATCCAGGGCTCCCTGGATCTGCGGCGCCTCCGCTTGCTCACTGCCTCGGCTCTGTTCCAGGCGCAGCCGGGCCTGGTTGAGCGCCTGCAGGAGCAACTGATAGACGCGGCCGATCTGCCCGCCCTGGAGCACCAGGTCGCCGCCTTGAGCCCCCTGGGAGCTTTTCAGCAAGTCGACGCCATCTTCGTTCAGCCCGCTCTGCAGCACATCGAGGCTGTTGGAGGCGCTGACCACCAGCCAGTTGGCCGCTTCCAGGGCCAGGCGCTGGCTATCGGTGAGTTCCACGTAACGGTCGAAGGCCCGCCGGTATTCGGCCATGGCCTGGGTGACTTCGCCCAGCGCATCGCGCTCCGGACCATCCAAGCGGGCGGCCAGCGCCTCGCTGCGGGCGACTATGGCTTCGGCCTGCTGGCGCAGCGCGTCGGCGTGCTTCGCATCGGAGGTGAGGGCGTAGTCCTTTTCCGTGCGGCGGATCACCAGCACGTCGCCGTTGATGGCGCGCATCTCTTCCAGCAGGCGGGCCCGGCCGTCCACGGCACGCAGGGCGGTGAAGCCGGTGGCGGCCACCACCAGGGTCAGCGCCAACACGACGCCGAACCCCAGCATCAGTTTGCTGGCGGTACTCAGGCTGGCCAGCCGGTGTTGCAAGACAGTCCACATGCTCCTACCTCCCCCAAGGCGACAACTGCATGGACGCGATCTGTCATCCGCTTCCCTGAAAGGACGAACATAGGAGCAGCCGGATGCTGGCGACAAGCCACAATCCCGCCTCGCATATCGCGCCTGCTGTTTTTGGCTAAGTGGAGGTCGTTTCTGGATCGCTTTCTATGCTTGCTACGAAAAGCCGAGAACTGACCCATGCCAATAAAGGAACCTGGCCTGAGAACTAGGCTTGCCCCAGGACTCGCCAAGGAGCACGCCATGACCGCGCCATCGCCCACCCACTGGCACGCCCGGACAGTCGAGGACAGCCTGCAGCACCTGGACAGCGGGCCGGCCGGACTGGACGCGGAGGAAGCCGAGCGCCGCCTGGCCAGCTTCGGGCCCAACCGCCTGCCCGAACGCGCCGGACCCGGCCCGCTCAAGCGCTTCCTGCTGCAATTCCACAACCTGCTCATCTATGTGCTGCTGGCCTCGACCCTGGTCACCCTGGCCCTGGGCGAATGGCTCGATAGCGCGGTGATCTTCGGCGTGGTGCTGATCAACGCCGTGGTCGGTTTCATCCAGGAAGGCAAGGCGGAGTCGGCCATGCGCGCCATCCAGAAGCTGCTGACCCTGGGTAGCCGGGTCAAACGCAACGGAGAAGTGCGCCAGGTTCCGGCCGAAGACCTGGTACCGGGCGACCTGGTGTTGCTGGAAGCCGGCGACCGCGTACCGGCGGACCTGCGCCTGGTGGAAACCCGCGACCTGCGCATCGAGGAAGCCGCGCTCACCGGCGAGTCCGTGCCCGCCGACAAGACCTGCCGCCCCGTCACCGCCGACGCCAGCCTGGGCGACCGTCACAGCATGGCCTACTCCGGCACCCTGGTCAGTGCCGGCAGCGGCGTCGGCCTGGTGGTGGCGACCGCGGGCGAGACCGAACTCGGGCGCATCAGCCACCTGCTGGGCACCGTGGAGCAGCTGCAGACTCCGCTGCTGGCCGACATGGCCCGCTTCGCCCGCCAACTCACCCTGATCATCCTGCTGCTGGCGGCGGCCACCTTCGTCTTCGGCATCCTGCTGCGTGGCTACAGCGCCGCCGACATGCTGATGGCCGCTGTGGGCCTGGCCGTGGCCGCCATCCCCGAGGGCCTGCCCGCGGTGCTGACCATCATCCTCGCCCTGGGCGTGCAGCGCATGGCGCGCCGCAATTCGATCATCCGTCGCCTGCCCGCCGTGGAGAGCCTGGGCGCGGTGACTGTGGTCTGCTCCGACAAGACCGGCACCCTGACCCGCAATGAAATGACGGTGCAGCGCGTCTACACCGCCGCCCGCCGCTACGAGATTTCCGGCGTGGGCTATGCGCCCGAAGGTGATTTCAGCCCCGGCGGCGACCTGGCCCATGACCTGCACGAACTCGCCCGCGCCGGGCTGCTGGCCAACAGTGCCAGCCTCTGCGAGGTGAACAGTCAGTGGTGCATCACCGGCGACCCCACCGAAGCCGCCCTGCTCACCCTGGCCGGCAAGCTGCAGCTCGACGCGAGCGACGAAGCCTTGCGCCAGCCCCGGGTGGACGCCATTCCCTTCAGCTCCGAGCGCCGCTACCTGGCCAGCCTGCACCGCGACGAAAAAGGCCAGGGCGTGATCTACCTGGTGGGTGCGCCGGAACGCTTGCTGGAAGTCTGCGACCAGCAATGGCGCGACGGCGCCGCCGAGCCGCTGGACCCGCGCATCTGGGACGACGTACTGGAAGAAGGCGCGGCCGCCGGCCTGCGCATGATCGGCCTGGCCCGTCGCGTCGTCGGCAGCGGCCAGCACGAGCTGGACCACGCCGACCTGGACGGCGGCTTCGTGCTGCTGGGCCTGGTGGGGATGATGGACCCGCCGAGGGAGGAAGCCATCCGCGCCATCGAGGAGTGCCACAGCGCCGGCATCCACGTGAAGATGATCACCGGCGACCACGCTGCCACCGCCGCCGCCATCGCCGAACGCCTGGGGCTGCCGGCCGGCAACCCGCTGACCGGCGCCGACCTGGACGACCTGACCGACGCCGAACTGGATGCCCTGCTCCGGGAAACCAGCGTGTTCGCCCGCACCAGCCCGAGCCACAAGCTGCGCCTGGTGGAACGCCTGCAGGCGATCGGCGAGCGGGTGGCCATGACCGGCGATGGGGTCAACGACTCCCCTGCCCTCAAGCGCGCCGACATCGGCATCGCCATGGGCATCAAGGGCACCGAGGCGGCCAAGGAGGCGGCGCAGATGGTCCTGGCTGACGACAACTTCGCCACCATCGCCCACGCGGTGGAGGAAGGCCGCACCGTCTACGACAACCTGAAGAAGTCCATCCTCTTCATCCTGCCCACCAACGGCGCCCAGGCCTTCGTCCTGCTGACCGCCATCCTGCTCGGCCTGACGCTGCCGATCACGCCGCTGCAGATCCTCTGGGTGAACATGATCACCGCGGTCACCCTGGCCCTGGCGCTGGCTTTCGAGCCCGCCGAAGACGACCTCATGGCGCGGCCACCAAGGGACCCGAAGGCGCCGCTGCTATCCGGCGAGTTGCTCTGGCTGATCCTGCTGGTATCGGTGCTGCTGACCCTGGCCAGCCTGGGGCTGTTCATCCACGTCCAGCAACTGGGCTGGAGCATGGAAGCCAGCCGCACCCTGGCGGTGAATGCCCTGGTCTTCGGCGAAATCGGCTACCTGTTCAGCAGCCGGCGCCTCAATGGCCCGGCGCGCTTCGGCCTACGGGACAACCCGATGGTCTGGGCCATGGTGGGACTTATGGTGCTGCTGCAGCTGGGCTTCACCTACTTGCCCGCATTCCAGTCGCTGTTCGGCACCGCCGGGCTGGGCCTTGCGGGCTGGAGCTGGTGCCTGGCCACGGCGGTCGCCACCTGCGGGGTCGTCGAAGTCGACAAGTGGCTGCGCCACTGCATCGCCCGCAAAAGACGCCAGCCACTTGGCTGATCCTGGTCAGGCCCCTGCCGATCACCAACGGCCGCAGGCGACCGGTAAGGCTATGTCTGAGTTAGCCGTTGCAGTGGTGAAGGAAAGACTCTAGCCCGGTGCTTACAGCTTTCCGTACCCGCCTGAAGCTTCCCTCTCCCCCGCCCCTCTCCCGCAAGCGGGAGAGGGGTGACTCGCGCCGGCGAGGCACCAGTCATCCTGAAGCAACCTGCGGCCTGAAACATGGCTGAAGCGGTGGGGCAGCGACCCCGCCCCTTCAGGAGGCCGAACGGAATCGTTGCGCAGGGGGAAGAGCGGCATGGATGCCGCGAGAGGCGTGCGGGGCCATGGATGGCCCCTCACGCCGGGCCCCGGAGCAACGATGGAGGGAGGGAACCCCGGCGCAGCCGGGGCCGGATGCAGGGGCAAGTTTTTTGGTTCCTTTTCAACGACTGGAAAAGGGACTCGCCCGGGTGGGCGAAACCAGAAACATCCCCTGAACTCGGTAATCAGCCAGGCTCCGCAGTTCTAGCAACACTTAATGCAGACATAGCCATCGCTAGCGCAGAAGGTCCAACTCAGGCCGGCCGCACCATGTTGAAGGTGTCGCGGGTGCGGGTGTAGGCGCTGCCGCCCAGGCGCCCCACCAGGTCCAGGCGCTGCGGGTCCACCCGGCCGGCGTCGGTCAGCACCGCGTCATCGATGTGCGCCAGCAGCACCTCGGCGAACACCAGGTGGCAATTGGGATTGGCGCGCGGATAGGGCTGGATTTCTGCCAGATTGCACTCGAAGGCCACCGCCGCGCCCTGCACGCGCGGCGGCCGCACGCGCAGCGACGGCTCAGTGGCGATCCCGCAGGCCTCGAACTCGCTCTCGCCATGGGGCAGCAGCGCCGCGCTGGCATTCATCGCCTGCGCCTGCTCGAAGGACACCAGATGGATCACCAGCTCGCCGGTGTCCTGCACGTTGCGCAGGGTGTCCTTGAGCTGCCCGTCGCCGCGGGTGTTGATGTTCACCAACAGGGTTGCCGGATTGTCGCTGATGATCTGAAAGAAACTGAACGGCGCCAGGTTGCTGACCCCATCCCTGGACAAGGTGGAAACCCAGGCGATGGGGCGCGGCGTGATGGTAGAGGCCAGCCAGCGATAGGCATCCAGCGGTGCCAGCTGGGAGAAATCGAGCTGCATGGAAAGGCTCCAGCGGGAAGGAAGCGGCGATTATGCCCTGCCACCGAAGGCGCCAGATAGACGCATCGAGGCCGCGCACACCACACAAGGGTCAATAGGCCTCGCTCCCACCGGCGGAGACACCCGCCGCATGACGCGCCGGCACGTAGGGGCCAAGACCGACCCGGACCTCGGCCTGTTCGTCCACCTCCACTTCAGCCTCCGAACCGCCCTCTACACCCGGCCCCATGGCCTGCCTGGCGGCCTGGATCAGCTGCAGATTGCGACTGCGCAGATCGACGTCGTTGCGGGTTCGCGCGTTGGATCGCATCGCCAGCGCCACGGCCTGGGCATATTGCCCCTGCCGGAAGCGCACCTGCCCCAGATGGTGGAGGATCGCGGGATTGTTCGGTTCGATGCGCAGGGCGCGCTCCAGCGTATCTCCCGCCAGCTCGACCTCGCCGTATTCCAGTTGCAGCGAGGCTGCTTCCAGCAAGGCGCCCGAGGCGCCGTTGTTGCGAGCCCCGGCAGCGTACGCGGGCCATGCAACGGCCGCGCAGAAGGCGAGCATCAGGGTCGAGAAGAGATTCCGGGCGTACATCGACGGGCTTCACCTGGCATCAAGGCATGGCGGGATGGGGAAATCACGGCGAAATCCGACTCTCGCCGACACACCAAGTTCCCGCCGCCCGGCAACCCGGACATGAAAAACGCGCGCCCTCGGGGACACGGCTCAGGGCCGGGAAGGACTCCGTTGCTCGATGCGCGCGGCGCCATCACCCTCGGTGCGAAGCGGCTCACCCTTGTCCTCGGTGGCCAGAGAGCGGCGAAAACCGCGGATCGACTCGCCCAGGTCGGCCCCCAGGCTTTTCAGACGCTTGCCGCCGAACAGCACCAGCACCACCAGCAACAGCACCAGCCAGTGCTTCCAGTCGAAGATTCCCATGGGCATTCCTCCAGGTTGGAATCGGCCCCGCCGCGCAAGGCGGGGCCAGCCGTATCAGCAGACCTCTTCGTAGGGCAGGCCGACGTAGTTCTCGGCGATGTTCACCAGGCCGGCATGGGAGTTCAGGTAGTACTCGCGGTCGGCTTCCTGCATCTTCCGGTCCCAGGCGTCCATGTGGCCGTCGAAGTCGTGCAGCAGGTTGGTCATGAACCAGCTGAAACGCTCGCCCTTCCACACCCGGCGCAGGGCCAGTTCCGAGTATTTCTCCAGCAGGTCGGTGCGGCCCTCGCGATAGACCTTCACCAGGATGCGATACAGGTAGCACACGTCCGAAGCGGCCAGATTCAGGCCCTTGGCACCCGTAGGCGGGACGATATGGGCGGCGTCGCCGACCAGGAACAGGTTGCCGTACTGCATCGGCTCCACCACGAAACTGCGCAGCGGGGCGATGCTCTTCTCCAGGGACGGGCCGGTCTCCAGCCTGTCTGCCACATCCTTCGGCAGGCGCGCCTTGAGTTCGGTCCAGAAGCGCTCATCGGACCAGTCTTCCACCTTGTCGGTCAGCGGCACCTGCAGGTAGTAGCGGCTGCGGGTCAGGGAACGCTGGCTGCACAGCACGAAACCGCGCTCGTGGTGGGCGTAGATGAGTTCCTCGTTGACCGGCGGGGTATCGGACAGCAGGCCCAGCCAACCGAACGGATAGACCCGCTCGTACTCGGTCAGCACACCCTCCGGGATGCTCTTGCGCGACACGCCGTGGAAGCCGTCGCAACCGGCGATGTAGTCACACTCGATGCGGTGGGTCTGGCCGTCCTTCTCGAAGGTGACGTAGGGCTTCTCGCCCTTGAGCTCATGCAGCTGCACGTCGGCGGCCGAGTAGATGATGCGGGCACCGCTGGCCGCGCGGGCATCCATCAGGTCACGGGTGACCTCGGTCTGGCCGTAGACCACCACGCTCTTGCCATTGGTGAGTTCGGTGAGATGCACCGGCACCCGCTTGCCATCGAGAACCAGTTCGACACCTTCATGCACCAGGCCTTCGGCATCCATGCGTTCGCTGACGCCGGCCTCGCGAAGCATGTCGACAGTGCCCTGCTCCAGCACGCCGGCGCGGATGCGGCCGAGCACGTAATCGGGGGTCTGGCGCTCGACGATGATGTTGTCGATACCGGCCTTGTACAGCAGTTGGCCAAGCAGCAATCCGGAAGGACCGGCACCAATGATGGCAACCTGGGTTTTCATTGTTTTTGTCTCGCAAAAGGGGCTTGAGGCCAGGGACACAGAAATAGGCCTCAAACACGTGGGTTAAGGTTCCCCTGCATTTTTGCTGACACAAATCTGAAAAGAAGGTCAAAATCCCGCCATTAATTGCACTTTTGAAAACTGCGTCCGATTATCGAACGCCCCTCCACCAGGCTACCCCATGAAGACCAGCATTCCAGGCGTCCCCGTATTCAAGCTTTATGGCGAGAACCAGGCCTGGCCGACCCCCGACCTGTTGCACTGCGAATCCATTCCGAAACGCAGCAGCCTGCACCACTGGGAAATCAAGCCGCACCGCCACGCCGACCTGTTCCAGCTGCTCTATGTGCAGCGCGGCCAGGCGGTGGTGGAAGTGGAAGGACGGCGCAGCGACATCCTCGAACCCTCGATCCAGGTCACCCCTCCACTCTGCGTTCACGGTTTCCAGTTCTCCGAGAGCATCGAGGGGCACGTGCTGACGCTGGGGGCGCCCCTGGTGGAGCAGCTGGAAGCGCAACTCGGTGCCCCCCTCACGGTGCTGGCCTCCTCGGGCTGTTACCCGGTGGGCGCCGACCGCCGCTACATCACCACCCTGTTCGCTGCCCTGCTTGAGGAATACGAAGGCAGCGCGCCATCCCGCGATCTGGTGCTCAATTCCCTGGTCAACGTGCTGATGGTCTGGATCAGTCGGCGCAGCCAGCAGAATTTGCCACCCAGCGGCCGCGACGAACGTAACCGGCAGCTGCTGGGGCGCTTCATCAAGCTGGTGGAACAGCACTACCGCGAACACCTGACAGTGGAGACCTACGCCCACCGCCTGGACCTGTCCAGCGTCCACCTGAACAAGCTGTGTCGCCAGCTGGCCGGCCAGAGCGCGCTGCAGATCATCCACCAGCGCCTGCTGCTGGAGGCCCGGCGCAACCTCATCTACACCAACATGACCGTCGCCCAGGTGTCCGACAGGCTGGGCTTCACCGACCCCACCTACTTCTCGCGCTTCTTCCGCCGCCTCAACGGCCAGACGCCCAATGCCTTCCGCCGCGCCAGCGGCCAGGGCGGCGGCGATGACTAGACCGGCGTCGAGAATTCTCCAGGTTGCGGAAATTTCTTAACAACCTGTCGCCACAGCAAAGGCCAGCAGCCTTCTAACGGAGTAAAAGCCGCGAACAGGCATCTATCTTCTGCAAAAATGCGGATCTCATGACTGGCACACTTATTGTTTAGGGCAGCTTCCGGGCAAGCCACCGGCCTTGCTCGCGCTCAATAACAACAAGGCTGCATTTCATGAACAAGAAATCCCTCTGCTCCACCGCCATTGCCTGCACCACCTGCCTGCTGCTCGCCGGCCCCACCCAACTGGCCCAGGCCACCGAAGGCGGCCTGTCGTCCTGGCCGATGGGCATCGAGATCTACGGCATGGGCATCCTGCCTCCGCCCGGCACCTACGGTCAGGTGTTCGTCGGCAACTACCTGGCTGACTCCCTGCGTGACAACGCCGGCGACAAGGCCGCCGACATCGACCTGCGGGTCACCACCATCGTGCCGCGTTTCGTCTGGGTCACCGAACAGCAGGTGCTCGGCGGCAACCTCGGCTTCCACGCCCTGCTGCCGCTCAACGACATTCGCCTGAACATCAAGAACGGCCCCCACGACCACAAGCGCGGCATCGGCGACGCCCACTTCGGCCCGGTGGTCGGCTTCCACCACAGCGACAAGTTCCACACCGCCGTCGGCGTCGATTTCGTAGCCCCCACCGGAAGCTACGACAAGGACGACCTGGTCAACCTCGGCAACAACTACTACACGGTACAGGCGGTGTACGCGATGACCTACACCGACCCCAATGGCTTCAACGCTGACGTGCGCCTGATGCACGACTACAACTTCGAGAACCGCGACACCCACTACCAGTCGGGCCGCGAACTGCATGCCGACTACACCCTGGGCTGGGGCCTGGGCAACGGCTGGGTGGTGGGCGTCGGCGGCCACGCCTACAAGCAGATCAGCGACGACAAGTGCAGCGTCTCCAACTGCGCCGCGGCCGCCCAGGTGGACGCCAATGACGGCAACCGTGGCCGCAGCTTCTCCATTGGCCCGGCCGTGCAGTACACCGGCGATGGCTGGTTCCTCAGCGCCAAATGGCAGGACGAAAGCGGCGTGCGCAACCGCGCCGAAGGCCAGACCTACTGGCTGAAGTTCACCATGCCGCTCTGATCCGCCGGTAACCGGCCAAGGGGTGGATCACTCCCCCTTGAGCCGGTAACTGATCTGCGCGCGGCTCATGCCCAGCATCTGTGCCGCCGCGGTGAGGTTGCCGCCGGTGCGTTCCAGCGCCAGGCGCACCAGGCGTTGTTCGATTTCCTTCAGCGAAGTGCCCAGCACCCGCTCGCGGCCACTGATAAAAGCCTGCAGGTCAGCCAGCTCCGGCTCCACCATCAACGGCTCGCCAGCCTCAGGCGCCGCCCCCTCACTGGCCGGAGCGTCAAGGCGGCCTTCGGCAGTCAGGCCGATACCACCCGCCCGCAACGGCTCGCCTGCCTCGGCCAGGTGTACCAGGTCCATCACCTCGCCATCGCCCGCGGCGATCACGCCCCGTTCGATCAGGTTCTGCAGCTCGCGGATATTGCCGGGAAAGCGGTAGGTCAGCAGGGCGTTGACCAGTCGCGTGCTGAAACCAATCGGCTTGAGCCCGTGGCGCGCGCTGAACTTGCGCAGGAAATAGCTCATCAGCAGCGGGATGTCTTCACGGCGCTCGCGCAAGGGCGGCAGGTGGATGGGGAAGACGTTCAGCCGGTACAGCAGGTCCTCGCGGAAGCGCCCTGCTTCCACCTCGCGGCGCAGGTCCACATTGGTGGCGGCGATGATCCGCACATCCACCGGAATCGCCGTGGTGCCGCCCACCCGCTCGATCTCGCCCTCCTGCAGCACCCGCAGGATCTTGCTCTGGGCGCTGAGGCTCAGGGTGGCGATCTCGTCGAGGAACAGGGTGCCGCCTTTTGCCCGTTCGAATCGTCCGGGGCGGGAACGGTCGGCTCCGGTGAAGGCGCCGCGCTCCACACCGAAGAGTTCCGCCTCCAGCAGGGTTTCCGGCAGCGCCGCACAGTTGAGCGCCACCAGCGGCGTATGGTGACGCGGGCTGGCCTGGTGCAGGGTGCGCGCGAACAGCTCCTTGCCCACCCCCGATTCACCCGTGAGCAGTACGGTGGCCTGGGTCGGCGCAACGCGGTAGAGCTGCTGGCTGGCGGCGACGAAGGCGGCGGAAATACCCACCATGGCCTGGCCCTCGGGCGGCTCATCCAGCTCGGCCATTTCCGTTTCGTCGGCCGAGCCGTAGGTGCTGCGGCTGAGAAAATCACTGACATCCAGATGGGCCAGATCGGTATCAATGTCCTCCCACTGCTCCGCCGGCTTGCCGACGATGCGGCAGGCCGAATGCCCCATGCAACGACACTCCTGTTCGCGGAACACCACCAAGCGTCCCAGCAGGGAAGAGGCATAGCCACTGGCGTAGCCCACCTCCATCCAGCAGGCCGGCTCGCTGCCCAGCCCGTAGCTGGCGATGTGCTCGTCGGCTTCCAGGGAGTTGTGCCAGAAGAACTCCGAATAGAAGTGGCCGATGCTGGAGTCGATGTCAAAGCGCACCACCTCGACGTTCACCATGCCCTCCAGCATGTGCAGGCGCGGGCCGGCGCTGTAGAGGCTGGCGTGGTCGCCCTCGGGCCACTGCGCGCTGACCTGGGCTGCATCCCGCGCCCCTGCCTGCCAGCCGATTCGCGTAAGAAGGCCACGTGCCTTGTCCAGACCCAGGGCTTCCACCAGTTCGCGGCGGATGGCGCCGAAGGCGGCCCCCTGAAGCAACATCATGCGCTGGCCACAAAGCCAGATATTGCCGTCCTGGGGGGCGAAGGTGATGGTCTCGGCCAGCTGCTCGGCTGTCGGCAGCCCGGTGCTGCCGAACTGGTCGGCTCGATCGACGATCAGGCGTTTCTGCCGGCCGAGCAGCTGCTTGAGGAATTCATCCCCCATGGCGCGGCCGGGATTGCTCGAGGTTTTACGAGTCATGGTCATGGGCAGGAGGCAGGAGGCAGGGAAAAGAGCCATTCAGTATGCCCGGGTGAAATGGCCGGTCAATTGGCCGGTCGGCACCTTCGCACGCCATTACCCGATAACCGCACAGACTTCTGCGCAGCGCTCCGGGGAAGTTTCAGCACTGGCGGAGACTTCTCTGCAGAAATTTCCGCGCCAACTCCCCGCAAAGCTCTCACGGAGGCTCGGGCATTTCGCACAAAATAAACCTAAGTGCTTGTTTTAACAGGAATAAATAAAAACACACAGAACTGGCACGGTAGTTGTTAAAGGCCTGACGCGTGCAGCTCACAACAACAACGCAGGTTACGGCCCATGAACCACTTCCCACCGTCTGGCTACCCCGCTCGCCCTCCCGCACAACGGCTTCGTTGTTGATACCCGACCGCACAGCCGCAGGTCCGATGCCCGCGCGCTGCGCCTGAGGCTCCGCCACGCCCCAAGCAACCAGCGGATTCCGCCCCCGGCGGCCCTTCGCACAAATAAGAGAGACCCCATGGACATTACCCGCCCTGCCTACCAGAACCTCGAGCTACAGCCCCTTGCCGGGCAATGGCGCGCCGGCAGTACCGGTCGCCAGCTGGAAGTGTTCGATCCCTACAACGACCAGCGCCTGCTGAGCATCACCCTGGCCAGCCGCGAGGACCTCGATGCGGCCTACCGCGCGGCCCGCGACAGCCAGCGGGAATGGGCCGCCAAGGCGCCGGCCGAGCGTGCCCGGGTACTCCTGGAAGCGGTGAAGATCTTCGACCAGCGCCGCGAGGAGATCATCGACTGGATCATCCGCGAGTCCGGCAGCACCCGCATCAAGGCGCAGATCGAATGGGGCGCCGCCCGCGCCATCACCCTGGAATCGGCCAGCCTGCCGAACCGTGTGCACGGGCGCATCGTCGCCTCCAACATCCCCGGCAAGGAGAGCCGCGTCTACCGCGCCCCACTCGGGGTGATCGGCGTGATCAGTCCGTGGAATTTCCCCCTGCACCTCACCGCCCGTTCCCTGGCGCCGGCCCTGGCCCTGGGCAATGCGGTAGTGGTCAAGCCGGCCAGCGACACCCCGGTCACCGGCGGCCTGCTGCTGGCGCGCATCTTCGAGGAAGCCGGCCTGCCGGCGGGCGTGCTCAGCGTGGTGGTGGGCTCGGGCGCGGAAATCGGCGACGCCTTCGTCGAGCATCCGGTGCCAGCTTTCATTTCGTTCACCGGCTCTACCCAGGTGGGCCGCAACATCGGCCGCATCGCCAGCGGCGGCGAATACCTCAAGCATGTGGCGCTGGAACTGGGCGGCAACAGCCCCTTCGTGGTGCTGGCCGACGCTGACCTGGAACAGGCAGTCAGCGCCGCCGTGGTGGGCAAGTTCCTGCACCAGGGCCAAATCTGCATGGCGGTCAACCGCATCATCGTCGAGCAACCGCTGCTGGAAGCCTTCACCAAGCGCTTCGTCGAGCGCGTCAAGGCCCTGCCATACGGTGACCCGAGCAAGCCCGAAACCGTGGTCGGCCCGGTGATCAACGCCAAGCAGCTGGCTGGTCTGAAGGAGAAGATCGCCACCGCCCAGGCCGAGGGCGCCACCCTGCTGGTGGGCGGCGAGCCCCAGGGCAACGTCATGCCGCCCCATGTGTTCGGCAACGTCACCGCCGACATGGAAATCGCCCGCGAGGAAATCTTCGGCCCGCTGGTGGGCATCCAGTCCGCGCGCGATGCCGAGCACGCCCTGGAGCTGGCCAACCGCAGCGAGTACGGCCTGTCCAGCGCGGTATTCACCGGCAGCCTGGAGCGCGGCGTGCAGTTCGCCCAGCGCATCCATGCCGGTATGACCCACGTGAACGACATCCCGGTCAACGACGAACCCAACGCCCCCTTCGGCGGCGAGAAGAACTCGGGCCTCGGCCGCTTCAACGGCGACTGGGCCATCGAGGAGTTCACCACCGACCACTGGATCACCCTGCAACACAGTCCGCGGCCCTATCCGTTCTGATGCGCCGCATTACCAACACCCAGCACCACCAATAAAAAACGGAGTTCGAAATGTCCTCACTCCTCAACAGCAAAGCTGTGAAACGGCCCTTGCTGGCCGGCCTTGCACTGCCCCTTGTCCTGCTCTCCGGCCTGGCCTTCGCTGATGGCGACGGCGTCTGGAAAAGCGGCGAGAACGTCTACCAGAAAATCTGCGGGCACTGTCACGAAGCCAAGGTGGGCCCGGTGATCACCGGGCGCCAGCTGCCGCCGGAATACATCACCGCCGTGGTGCGCAATGGCTTCCGCGCCATGCCGGCATTCCCGGCTTCCTTCATCGACGACAAGGCCCTGCGCCAGGTCGCCGAGTACATCTCCAAGACCCCCGCGCCCGCGGCCAAGCCCTGAGGTAACGGCCATGAACATCGAACGTCGTACCCTGCTCAAGGGCATGGCCCTGGGCGGGCTGGCCGGCGCCGCCATGAGCGCCTCCAGCCTGGCGATGACCAGGACAATGCTCAATGGCCAGGCCCAGCCGCTGCCCACCCTGGTGCTGGTGGATGGCGAGGCTGCCGGCAAGGCCTTCCTCACCGGAGTCGGCTCCAGCGCCGCGGCCAAGGCCGAGGTGCAGCGCACCGGCCTGGGCCTGGACTTCCTCCTCGGCCTGGAGAAGCGTCTGCACAGCGGCCAGCCGCAACGCATCATCGGCCTGGTGGATGACGCCAGCGCCGCGCTCATCCTCGACCTCGCCCGCAGCAGCGGCGCACGGGTGCAATGGCTCGGCCAGCACAGCGCGGTCGCCGGCGCCACCCGCCATCGCCTGCTCAGCGCCGACAGCGCCCGGGGCTGCAGCCTGCGCCTGGGTGAGCAGCTGCACGCCTGCGGCGGTGGCTTCAGCCTGAGCGAAGAGCATCCCCTGGGCGGCCGGCCCTTGCAGCTGGCCGGAGCCGCGCGCAGCGGCGGTTCCGCGCAATGGGCAGCCAGCCTCGGCCACAGTCTGGCCAGCCTGGGCAGCGCCGACAGCGCCACGGCCCCGCGCCTCGCCAGCCACTACCCGGCGCTCGCCGGGCAATTCGTTTCGTTCTCGATCCTGGCTTGAAGGAGCTGACAGATGACCGAGCAAACCCAGAACACCCTGCGTCCCCGTGGCGTGAATGACGCCAACTTCCAGCAAGCCCTGGACAAGTTCCGCAAGCTGCTGGGCGAGGACAACGTCCTGGTCAAGGACGAACAACTCATCCCCTACAACAAGATCATGATGGCCGTGGACAACGCCGAACACGCGCCGTCCGCCGCCGTCACCGCCACCACCGTGGAACAGGTGCAGGGCGTGGTGAAGATCTGCAACGAACACAGCATTCCCGTGTGGACCATCTCCACCGGCCGCAACTTCGGTTACGGGTCGGCGGCCCCCGGCCAACGCGGCCAGGTGATCCTCGACCTGAAGAAGATGAACAAGATCCTCCACGTCGACCCAGAGCTGTGCACCGCCCTGGTGGAGCCTGGGGTGACCTACCAGCAGCTGTACGACTACCTGCAGGAAAACAACATCCCGCTGATGCTGTCCTTCTCCGCACCGTCGGCCATCGCCGGCCCGCTGGGCAATACCATGGACCGCGGTGTGGGCTACACCCCCTACGGCGAGCACTTCCTCATGCAGTGCGGCATGGAAGTGGTCCTGGCCAACGGTGACGTCTACCGAACCGGCATGGGCGGGGTTAAGGGCGACAACGCCTGGCAGGTATTCAAGTGGGGCTACGGCCCGACCCTGGACGGCATGTTCACCCAGGCCAACTACGGCATCTGCACCAAGATGGGCTTCTGGCTGATGCCCAAGCCGCCGGTGTTCAAGCCTTTCGAGATCAAGTTCGAGAACGAGTCCGACATCAGTGAGATCGTCGAATTCATCCGCCCGCTGCGTATCGCCCAGGTCATCCCGAACTCCGTGGTGATCGCCGGCGTGCTCTGGGAAGCCTCCACCTGCAACACCCGCCGCTCGGACTACACCACCGAGCCGGGCGCCACGCCGGACACCATCCTCAAGCAGATCCAGAAGGACAAGAACCTTGGCGCCTGGAACGTCTACGCCGCCCTCTACGGCACCCAGGAACAGGTGGACGTGAACTGGAAGATCGTCACCGGCGCCCTGGCCAAGCTGGGCAAGGGCAAGATCGTTACCCAGGAAGAGGCCGGTGATACCCAGCCCTTCAAGTACCGCGCCCAACTGATGTCCGGCGTGCCGAACCTGCAGGAATTCGGTCTGTACAACTGGCGTGGGGGCGGCGGCTCCATGTGGTTCGCCCCGGTCAGCCAGGCCCGCGGCAGCGAATGCGACAAGCAGCAGGCGCTGGCCAAGAAGATCCTCAACAAGCACGGCCTGGACTACGTCGGCGAGTTCATCGTCGGCTGGCGCGACATGCACCACGTAATCGACGTGCTGTATGACCGCACCAACCCCGAGGAAACCCAGCGCGCCAACGCCTGCTTCAACGAGCTGCTGGATGAGTTCGAGAAACATGGCTACGCCGTGTACCGCGTCAACACCGCGTTCCAGGAGCGCGTGGCGCAGAGCTACGGCGATGTGAAGCGGCGTCTGGAGCACACCATCAAGCGTGCCCTGGACCCGAACAACATCCTCGCGCCCGGCAAGTCCGGCATCGACCTGGCCAACGACTTCTAAAACCAGCAAGGCCTCGCCGGGTTATCCCGGCGAGGCCTTTTTCATCTGCAGGAAACACCATGCTGCACAAACAACTCCTCGCAGCCGGCCTGGCGTTGGCCTCCTCCCTCGCCTTCGCCCAGGGCGACGCCACCCGGGGCCAGGCCCTGTTCGCCGCCCAATGCGGCTTCTGCCACAGCACCGAAGCCGGCAAGCACCTCTTAGGCCCGAGCCTTCACGGTGTATACGGCCGCGCCAGCGCCCGGGCACCGGGGTTCGGCTACTCCGCGCCACTCAAGGGCGCCGGCCTCCAGTGGAACGACGCCAACCTGGACAAATGGCTGACCAGCCCCGCCGCCATGGTGCCGGGCACCCTGATGATGTACCCGGGCCAGCCCGGCGCCGAGGCACGCCAGGACCTGATCGCCTATCTCAAGAGCCTGAAGTAACAGATCCGGCCCGCACTCCCATCGCGGGCTGGTGCCGCCCGTTCCAGTCACGACCCGACAAAGGAATCCCCACGTGCCTCCTGTTTTCTCCCTGCGCAGCCAGTCCCGGGTGCTTCTCGGCGTCTTGCTGCTGTCCGTGCTGCTTCCGTCCCTGATCGGTCTCGGCATCCTGTCCGAGCGCCTTGGCGAGCTCGGCGCTCCCGTGGACCGAACCTGGTTCATCGGGCTGCCGCTAGCCGCCGCTGTGCTGGCCTGGCTGTTCGGCTCCTGGCTGGTCCGGTGCCGCCTGGCCGAGCCCCTGGGACGGCTGACCGATCATATCGAGCAACTCAGCCAGGGGGTCTCCAGCGCACGGTTAAACCTGGATCGCCGTGACGAGTTGGGGCAGCTGGCAACCGCCGCCAATGCCCTCAATGATCGCCTTTCGGACACCTTCGCGAGCCTGGGGCAAGGCTCGAAGCAGCTGGACAAGACCAGCGACGAACTGAACGCCATCGCGGCCTACTTTGGCCAGGGCATCCAGGACCAGAACCTGCGCACCGACCAGGTGGCAACCGCCATGGAGGAAATGTCCGCCGCGGCCCAGGAGGTAGCCGGCGCCACCGCCCGGGCCGCACGCGCGGCGGACGATGCCGAGCAGGCCACCCAGCAGGGCGAGCAGGCCATGGTGGGCATGGTCAATTGCATCCACGATGTGCGCGACGAGATCACCAGCACGGCCAAGGTCATCCACCAGCTGGAAGCCGACAGCGGGCGGATCGGTGAGGTGCTGGCGGTCATCCACAGCATCGCCGAGCAGACCAACCTGCTGGCGCTGAACGCCGCCATCGAAGCCGCCAGGGCCGGGGAAAGTGGCCGGGGTTTCGCCGTGGTGGCAGACGAGGTGCGCAACCTCGCACAGCGCACCGCCGAGTCCACCGCTGAAATCAACACCATCATCGCTGCCGTGCAGAAGGGAGCCGCCAGCGCAGTGCAGGCCATCGAAAGCGGCAGGCGCAGCAGCGACAGGGGCGTGGAGCAGGTGCAGCTGGCCGGCCGCATCCTCAATGGCGTGACCGACGCCGTGCAGACCATCCGCGACATGGCGCAACAGATCGCCACCGCCGCCGAGGAGCAGACCCTGGTGGCCGGGGATATCTCGCGCAATCTCAGCCAAGTGGTGGAGATCGCCGCCGGCAACGAGGAAAGCGTTCGCCAGACCGAAACCACCGGTCGCAAGCTGCGCGAACTGTCGGCCTCGCTATCCGGGCTGGCTGCGCTGCAGGTGCGTTGACGAACTCTGGTGCCCGGGGACGTTGTCGCACACGGCGCGTAACAGGTCCCACCGATATCACCCCAGGCACCCTGTCATGCTGTCGCAAAGCCCCCCTTCAGGGCTGGCAAGGCAGCAAGGACGACCTCGTAGCCGGCTTTTCGGGACAGACCAGGGCGGTGCGCTGTTTGGTGGAAGAAAAGAGCGTCTTCCACCCTACTCACTACGAAACCATGAGCAGCAGGTTACGGGCTCGCCCGTAATGGGGCGGCGCCAAGGCAAGGAGCAGACTATCCGGCCTGGCTCCCAACAAGGTTCGCCCAGTCAGCTTGTGGCCCGGATGAAATCCGGGGACATGGACACATATCCTGGGAGCCGAGGTTAAACGAACCGGGGGCACAGGCCTTCGCTACAACTCGGTTCGCTCTCCAGGCAACGTCTACTGGGCACTGATGACCCCACGGCCTGTTACCTCAATCATCCAGACCGCACATTTTGAAATGATCTGGAGCGGACAAATAATCAGCGTAAACCAGATCACGACGTTACCAGCCGGATAGCTTCGGGCGCAGAGGGTAAGTTTGCCCTCGACCATGACTGCCGGCTTGTCTGCCAGCGAGACGTGGATCTTCGACTTGGTTAGCTGTTGATCGATGTTGTGCCAAGCGCAGCAAAGCCCGGATTTCACGCCGAGCGTATTTGCATCACAACCACCTGCGCCCCCGCGCCTGTCAGTCGGTAAATTCCTCGCCGAACAGCGCCTGCAGAGCCTGTTCCTCGGGGCGATCTGGTAACGGCTCATGTAGGGCACGAAACAGACCACGTCCAGCAACGCAATTGGGGAAGCCAGGTAAAGGGACCAGGCCAAACCCCCGGTGCGCACGGTGCCCCCTACCCGATCAGCCTTTGATGCTCGTCCGACCTGGCCCGAAGGTCGAAGCGCAATTCTCCCATGTCGCTCTGATCAGCAAAATCAGCAGCGCCGTCACACCGACGCTGAACAGGTAAAGCGCCTGGGGGCCGGATCGCTCCATGAGCGCGCCTGCGACCAGCGGTCCGATGGTCGCACCGATGCCGAAAGCCACCAGCAGCACCCCGGCCACGGCAACCCGTAGTTCAGCTTCCAGATTGTCGTTCGCATGGGAGACACCCAGTGGATACAGGCAGAACTGCAGGAAGCCAATGACCGCGCCAGTCAGCATCGCCCAGCTCGCGCCTGGCGCGTCGAGTACGGCCAAAGGCAAGTAAGCGACACAGAGCAGGATCGAGATCACGCGAATCAGCGCGACGCGGGAATATCGATCGGAAAGCATGCCAAGGGGCAGTTGAGCGATGAGCCCCGCGGCGATGCTAAGCGCCATGAACTGACCGACCTCTCCGGGAGAGAAGCCCAGCTGCGCGGCGAAAATCGGCGTCAATCCGTAGAAGCAGCCATTCAATAGCCCCGACACCAGTACTGTTGCAAAGGCCTGCGGCAATCTGCGGATGTAGAGCATCGGCTGAACGCGCACCTGGTTGATGACACGGGGTTGCGCGCCCGAATGCAAGGCCATGGGCACCATTCCAATGGCAAAGGCAATAGCCACACCGGACAAAACCATTGTGCCCAGCCCATGGCCGAGACCGAGGAGCAACTGCCCGAGCATCATGCCGACGTAGCTCGCCACCATGTACAACGACAGGGCACCGCCACGGCGATCCGACGGTGCGCAGTCGTTGAGCCAGCTTTCGATGACCATCATCTGGCACATCATTGCCACGCCCACGACGAATCTCAACGCGAGCCAGAGCGGCAGCCAATCGCTAAGTTGATAGCCGAGCACCGCTGTCACGATCACGCCGGTGCCCGCCACGAAAGCACGGACATGGTAGACGCGGCCGATCAGCCAGTAACCGACTCGCCCTCCCACCACCATCCCTAGTGCATTGGCGGCCATGAGGGCACCGCCCCAGAATTCCGCGCCCGCGGCAGTATCCAGACGCAGTGCCAGGTACGTCATCAGCAGGCTCGAGCCCAGCTGCATCAGCAGGGTCGCGGTATAGATCGGTCCGAAAGCCTTGGTGAGTGCGAACAAGTTTTGTCCCCAGGTCAGTCGTCAAGCGAGCCCATGGCGCTGTTTCCAGTCACCCGGGTGCACGACGTAGCCAAACAACGCATGGCCTCCGTATACGAGCTCTGTCCCTTCGGGAATCCACAACAGCTGTCCCGGTTCCACCCGGTACAGCTCGCCGTTCGCCCTGAGCTCGAAACAGCCTTCGATGACGAAGATCACTTCGTCGTAAAGCAGCGTCCACGCCACTTCCGCGCCGTCCCATAGTGCGAAGCCGATGCCCAGGTTGGGCGAGATTTCGTTGCTGATGGCGCGAGCCACGCTGGCAATGCCAGGCGGCCCGCCACGATGGACGAAATCCAGGTTCCGATGGTCAACGAGGAGCACCGGCCCCTTGCCGCTGGGTGCCCTGGTCATAGCTCGCTCCTGCTGTTCCAGGCGGCCCAGCGAATGCGCGTGCGCACTCCGAGCCCGAGGAACGGCTCCGGTGGGTTGAGCGAAGGCATGCCGGTCACCGCCTGGATGTCGCGGAGCAACGAGGACTCGGCCCCCACCACCCGGTCGGCCAGCAGCGTTCCGGAAATGGTGCCCCAGGCCGCGCCGACACCGTTGTCGCACGCGGTGGCGAACACCCCGTCGTCAAGTTGGCCGAAGTAGTTGGTGAAGTTGCGCGAGATGGCGTAGGCCCCGCCCCAGGTATGGGTGAATGGCACCTGGGCGAGCTGCGGGTAGCGTGCCAGGAAGGACTTGCGGTGATCCTTCCGGATCTTCGCGCGCGTACCTTCGTCGACACTGCGCCCGTAATGCGGCACGTGTTTGTAGGTGTTGCGGATGATCAGGCGGCGGTCCTGGGTCATTCTCACCGTGGTACCCGCATGGTCCGCCGGGGTCAGGCCCCAGTCGGCCTGGATGCCAACGGCACTCATCTCGGCATCGGTGAGCGGGCGCGTCCAGCTGGCGAAGGTCATCACCGGCAGCAGGCGATTGCGCAGGAAGCCGAACTCCTGGGTGAAGATGCTGGTGCCCAGCAGCACCTTGGACGTGCGGATCGATCCGTCAGTACCATGCAGTACCCAACCGCCGCCGGCGTCTTTCTCCAGGCGCTGGATAGGCGATTCCTCGAGTACCTCGACGTTTTCCGGCAGCGACTCACCGAGCCCTCGCACCAGCGCGGCCGGCTGCATCAGGTAGCAACCCGGTGTGAAGATGGCGCGGCTGTAGTAGCCGGTGCCCAGCACGCCGGCCAGCTCATTGCGCTCCACCACGCGGTAGGGCTCGCCGAGGTCGGCCATCAGCTTCTCGAAATGCTCGAGATAGGCGAGTCCGCGCTCCCCCACAGCGCCCTGATACTTGCCAGCATGGGACCATTGGCAGTCGATGCCGTGGCGGCCGATAAGTGTCTGCAGCTGGTCGATGGCGGCACGGTTGAGCCCCAGTAGGCGTTGCTTGTGTTGCGGGTCGGGATGTTCGAGCGCGAACTTGTGCGGCAAGTCGATGACGAAGCCCGAGTTACGGCCCGAAGCGCCATAGCCGACGCGCTGGGCATCCACCAGCAGGATGCGCGACTGCGGCAGGTGCTCGGCCAGTCGGCGCGCCGCGGCAAGGCCCGCGAAGCCGGCGCCGATCACCACATGGTCGGCTTTCTGCACGCCGTGGAGGCGCTTGCAGGGGCGTGGCTCGGGCAACGCGGCATACCAGCCGCAACTGCGATCATCGTGAGGCAGGTTGACGATACTGTTCATGATTCGGCTCTCAAGCCACGTTCTGTTGGGCGCCCTGGCAGCTCTGCAGCCAGGCGGTGCGTTTCTGTTGCGCCTGCCGTCCGAGCAGGACGAAGCCGCGCATGGCGCCGGCAGGGTCATGGAAGGCTGCGCTCAGGCCGTCGCCGGTCGCCTCGCAGCGCCATTGCCCTTCGCATTCGACAGGGGGCGGCAGCAGGCAGAGTGGCGCCGCCGGAGTCTTCACCGTGACCGGCATCAGCGGGTAGCTGACGGGGGTCGGCTGGCCCAGCAAGGTCCGGGCGAGCGCGCGGATACCTTCGTTGATCGGCGCGAGGTAAGGCAGCAGTTGCCCGTCGATCTCGATGCAGTCACCCAGGGCGTAGATACCGGGCTTGGAGGTCTGCAGGCCGGCGTCGACCCGGATGCCGCGCCCGCATTCCAGTCCGGCCTCGGCAGCCAGTTGCACGTTCGGTCGCAAGCCCACAGCCGAGAGGACGAGGTCCGCGTCGACGGTCTGGCCGTCGGACAGCGTCAGGCGATAGCCGTCCGCCCCCTGCTCGATGCGCTGCAGGGTGGTGCGCAGATTCCATTGCACACCGAGCCCCGACAGCGCCTGCTGCAGTTGCCGGCCCGCCGCCTCCGGCAGCAGGCGCTCCATTGGCCAGGCGCCCAGGCCGATGACCCGCACCTGATACCCGCTGCTCGCCAGATCATTGGCGAACTCGCAACCGATCAGCCCATCACCGAGGATCGCCACGCTGCGCACGCCTTCCAGGCGCTCGCGGAACTCATGGTAGTCCTGCAGGTTGTTGACGCTGAGCATCGCCTCGGCACAGCCCTCGATGGGCAGACGTACCGGCGAGGCACCACTGGCCAGCACCAGTTGGCCGTATTCCATTTCGCCGAGACTGGTATGCAGGCGCCGCGCCTGGGTGTCGATCCGCTCGACCCGGCAATGCGTGTAGATGCGGATGCCAAGGCGCCGCTCCAGCGCCATCGGGCTTTCCGCGGCAAGCGCCGCAGCACTGCGACCCTGCGCCAGCGCGATGGACAGCGCCGGCTTGGAGTAGTTGTGCCCGGACTCCTGGGTCAGCACACGGATATCCAACTGCGGGTCAGCCTTGCGCAGTTCCTGGGCCAGGCCGTAACCGGCATGGCCGCTGCCGATGATGACCACCGGCTGGGCGGGAACAGCCGCCGCCAGCGGCTGCTTCACCGCCGCTGGCGGAGTGGCGACGGCGGTGACCGGCTCGCTGATCTCGATCATCTCGAAATCGGACTTGCCGACCTTGCAGTCGGGGCACAGCCAGTCTTCGGGTACGTCTTCCCAGCGGGTTCCGGCTGCGATGCCGTCGTCCGGCCAGCCCAGGGCCTCGTCATAGATCAGGCCACAGATGATGCAGAGCCACTTTTTCATAACCGCGCCCTCACTCGCCCTTGATACGCAGGGCCAGGTTCTTGGTCCGTACGTAGCTGTAGAGAGCCTCCTGCCCTTTCTCCCGGCCGAAACCGGACAGCCCTACCCCGCCGAACGGCGTTTCGATGCCGCCCGCATACCACTCGTTGACGAACACCTGGCCGGCACACAGGCGACGTGCGCATCGCAGCGCGCGGTTGAGGTCCTGGGTGAAGACGCCCGCCACCAGGCCGAAATCGGTGCCGTTGGCAATGGCAATGGCTTCTTCCTCGGTATCGAACGGGATCACCGCGAGGACCGGCCCGAACACCTCGGCCTGGGCGATTTCCATGTCCGGGGTGACGTCGCGCAATACCGTCGGCGCCATGAAATGCCCGCGCAGTCCAGCGAGCGCCTCGCCGCCGGTAGCGACCACTGCGCCCTGTTCCTCGGCGCGCCGGCACATGGCCTCGATTCCCTGGAGCTGGCCGGCGGATATCACCGGCGTGTGGTCCGGATCGTCCTGGCCGAGGCCGATGCTCAGCCCCTTGGCCATCTCCGCCACCTCGGCCACCACCTCGTCATACACCTCGCGCTGCACCAGCAGGCGCGACATGGCCGAGCAGACCTGGCCGGCGTTGAAGAAGATGCCGTTCCTGACGCTGCTCAGAACCTGCTCGCGATCGGCGTCGGCGAAGACCAGCGCGGCCGACTTGCCACCCAGTTCCATGACGCTGGGAATTGCGTGCTCGGCGGCAGTGCGCAGGATGCTCTGGCCGGTACCGACCGAGCCGGTGAAGACGATCTGGTCGACGTCGCGGTGCCCGGCCAGATAGGCGCCCACTTCGCGGCCACGGCCGCAGATCAGGTTCACCGCACCGCTCGGCAGGCCGGCACGCTCGATGGCCTTGAGCAACACGCACAGTCCCAGCGGCGACAGCTCCGGCGACTTGATCACCACCGCGTTGCCGGCCGCCAGGGCTGGCGCCAGCGAACGGGCGCAGATGGAAACCGGGAAGTTCCACGGCACGATCTGCAGCGACACGCCCATGGGGTCATAGACGGTGAAGTCCATGTAGCCGTTGCCGAGGGGAATGGAGGTCCCCTCGATTTTGTCGGCCATACCGGCGTAGTACTCGAAGTAGCGCGCGGCCTCGACGAACTCGTCACGGGCATCGCGCAACCGCTTGCCATTCTCCTGGCAAAGGACCCACGCGCCCTCCTCGGTCAGCGCGCGGATCTGCGCGGCGATCTCCAGCAGCCAGGCGACACGCTGCGCCGGGCGAGCACGGGTCAGCTCGCCGCTGTCGGCGCAGCGGCGCGCCGCCTGCACGGCGCGCTCCGCATCGGCAATGGTGGCCTGGGCAATGGTGGCGACCGGCTCGGTGGTACCGGGGTTGCAGACAGTGAGCCGCTGCTCACTGTCGCTCCACTGGCCGTCGATGAAGTTCAGCCAGTGCGATGGAATCTGATGCATGGCGATCACCTCAGGCTTTCTGCGCGTAATCGAGCAGTTGCTGGGCGGCCCACTTGTGGAAGTAGTGGGTCGGCAGATCCATCTCCGGGGAGAACGCGCCGCCGTTGTAGCCAGGAGAGCTGCGGCCCTTCTGCATACCTTCGACCGAAGCGATGTCTTCGGCGAATACCACGCGCCAGGATTCCTTCACGGCATTGCGCGCGGCCTCGAAGCGAGGATCCAGAGACTCGTCGCCGACGTAGAAGAGGCGCAGGTGCTCGATGGTCTTACCGGGGGCGACCGGCTCCAGCATCATGGCGAAGGCGTGGTCCGCCTGGATGCCCAGCAGCACGTTGGGGAAGAAGGACACGTACTCGGCAGTGCGCAGGCGGTCTTGCGGCCAGGACGGGAAGGTCGGCAGGTGCGTGCCGGCAACGTCGGACAGGTTGTAGGCATGACTACCCTGGCCGGCGAACTGGTCGAACATGATGTTGTAGTGGTCTTCCAGACGCGAGTAGGTGTTCAGCGCCGGGTGTACCCACGGCAGGTGGTAGGACTCGCAGTAGTTCTCCACTGCCAGCTTCCAGTTGCAGTTGACCTCGATGCTCAGGGCGCCACCGTTGGCTTCGCGACGCATCAGGTCCATGCCATCGGTGCCGAGGAACTGGCTCCAGCGCTCGGTCAGCGGCGCGAGCTGCTCTTCCAGGTCCGGCGCATCGGCGGACAGGTTGATGAACACCATGTCCATCCAGATGGCGCTGCGCAGGGCCTTCAGGCCGTGCTTCTCGCAGGCGAAACGCTCGTCCTTGTGCTGGTTGATGCCGCCGACGTGCGGCGTGCCTTTCAGGCCGCCATTCAAGTCATAGGTCCAGGAATGGTAGGGGCAGCGGATCACGCCCTGTACCTCGCCGGCTTCCTGCACCAGCTTCACGCCGCGGTGGCTGCAGACGTTGTGGAAGACCTGCACCAGGCCTTCGCGGTTACGCATCATCAGCAGCGGCAGGCCCATGAAGTCCACGGGCTTCACATAGCTGTTCTTCGGCAGGTCGCTGGCGAAACCGATGCAGGCCCAGTTGCGCCCGAGCACGTGGTCCCGCTCCAGTTCGAAGTAGCGCTGCTCGGTATAGAACTCGTTGGTCAGGCCGTGAGCTTCATGGATGGGAGCCAGAACGGTTTCCAGGACGTGGGTGGGGATCAGGCGGGAGTCAGTCGAAAGGGTCATTCTTGTTCTCTCTTGTTGGTTGCACGGCAGGCTTGGCCTTGATGCCTGGGGCAAAGTTTCAGCAAGAGGGAGAACTGCGGACAAACGATTTATTTAAGCCTTATTTATTACTTTTGATCATCAATTCAACTCTTCCCCAATTCCTGCTCCCTGATACTCCTTTGGCCATCATCCAATCCACACCGAGCACTCTATTAGTGAATAAAAGTAATGAGTTGATGACTACAAATGGTTTGTCGGAGTCCCCTCCATTCCCCCATTTTGTTGTCACGTCCCGGGCGCTGGTCGGCCCGAGACCACCTCTGGGTGAAGCCGCCGCCAGGGATCGCGCCACCTGCCAGGAGGCAGGAGGTCGGCTTCAACCCACCGTGATCCAAAACCCTTGAACAAAAACAAAAGGGGACAATCCATGCGTGCCGAGTCAGGTCTGCTGAAAGGCCTCAATCCCACCGTAACGGTCATCTCGCTGGTGGCTGTCGTAACCTTCGTACTGTCTTGCGCCCTCTTCGCCGAAAGGGCTGGCGCAGTCTTCCAGAGCACTTCCGACTTCATCCTGCACAACTTCAAGTGGTTCTACCTGGTCTCCGTCAGCGGTGTGCTGGGCCTGCTGATCTACCTGATGTCCAGCCGCTACGGGCACATCAAGCTCGGCCGCGACGAGGACAAGCCCGAGTTCAGTTTCGGCTCCTGGATCGCCATGTTGTTCAGTGGCGGCATGGGCATCGGCCTGATCTTCTGGTCGGTGGCCGAACCCATGTGGCACTACGCGGGCAACCCCTTCGCCACCGGCCTCACCGATGAAGCGGCCACCACCGCGATGCGCATCACCCTGTTCCACTGGGGCCTGCACCCCTGGGCGATCTTCACCATCGTCGGCCTCGGCCTGGCCTACTTCGCCTACCGCAAAGGCCTGCCGCTGACCATGCGTTCGATTCTCTATCCGCTGATTGGCGAGCGCATCTACGGCCCCATCGGCCATGTGGTAGACATCCTCGCCGTGGTCATCACTGCCTTCGGTGTGTCCCAGTCCCTGGGCCTCGGCGTGGTGCAGATGAACACCGGCCTGAGCCAGGTTTTCGACCTGCCCATCAGCCTGGGCGTGCAGATCACCCTGATCGTCGCCATCACCATCGTCACCACCGTCTCGGTCATGGCTGGCCTGTCGCGCGGCATGAAGCTCCTGTCCGAATGGAACATGTTGCTGTCGGTGGTCCTGGTGGCCCTGGTCCTGCTGCTGGGCCCTACCCGCTACATCCTCAACCTCATGCTGGAAAGCACCGGTGACTACGCGCAGAACATCATCGGTCTGAGCTTCTGGAGCGACACCCAGAAGGACAGCGGCTGGCAGAACTGGTGGACCGCCTTCTACTGGCCCTGGTGGATGACCTGGGGGCCCTTCGTCGGCCTTTTCATCGCCCGCATTTCCAAGGGGCGCAGCATTCGGGAACTGATTGCCGGCGCGCTGCTGGTACCCACCCTGGTCACCATCATCTGGATGTCGGTCTTTGGCGGCGCCGCCCTGAAGAGCGAGCAGGATGACCGCCAGAACCACGAGCAACAGGTCGCCAGCGCCCAGCTGCAAGGCGAGCAAGCCAAGTTCGAAGGCGGCACGGTGCTGCTGGCCACCAAGCAGGAAACCACGGCGGCCATGTTCACCCTGCTGCAGAAGATAGACACTGGCCTGCTGGGCCAGGCACTCAGCGTGCTGGTCTGCATCCTCCTGGCCACCTACTTCATCACCTCCGCCGACTCGGGTACCCAGGTGCTCTGTACGCTGAACTCCCTGGGCAGCACCAACCCACCCCAGAGCATCCGCCTGCTGTGGTGCGTGCTGGAGGGCGCCATTGCCACGGGCCTGCTTCTGGCGGGCGGACTCAAGGCCATCCAGATGGCCAGCATCGCCGCCGGCCTGCCCATCGCCGCATTCATCCTGCTGATCAGCTACACCCTGATGCGCAGCCTGCGCCAGGAGGCCGCTGGCGGCCTGCCCCAATTACCTCCGGGCAGCCGTAACCCCCTGCAGGAACACACCCCGGAGGGCGTCCCGCACATTGACGGACCGGTACCGGGCGCAGCCCTGAACGTCGGCTTGACCGCGAAAAGAGCTGGCTGAACCTGGCCCACTGCGGCCACCTGAAAGCACCGAAGCCGACAGCCACAAGCTGTCGGCTTCGGTCGTTTCGGCTCACCAGGATCCACAAGGCCGCGAGATCCGCGTCAGTCAGCACCCCATCCGCCCCCAATGCCGTCGGGAGCATCCGGGACACCAAGTGAAGCTATTCAGCCGCCCTGAACCGAGGGTTGAGCCATCAGCCACTCCCGAAACAGGCGCACGCTATCCCTGAGACCACGCTCGCTCTCAGGCTCCAGCAGGCAGAACTTGGCATCAGTGCGCAGCACCAGATCATTGGGCTTGACCAGGACACCACTGTCGAGAGGGTCATCCACCAGCTTGTTCCAGGCCAGCGCCACGCCCTGCCCGCTAATGGCAGACTGGATCAGCATGCTGTAGCTGTTGATGTTTACCCGATGCCTGGGAGTCAATGGCTCATGGCCCAACCGTTTGAACCATTCCGGCCAGCCGATCCAGTCCCTTTGCGGATCCTCCAGCCAAAGCCAGGTGCAGGATGACAGCCCATCCAGGGAAGACAGCTGAGGATTCTTGGCCAGGTAGCCGGGACTGCAAACGAGGAAGATTTCTTCCGAGAAGAGCGGCGTAACCGCCATCCCCTTCGGAGGTGTATTGCAGTAGTACAACGCCAGGTCGCACTCCAGCCTGGAAAAGTCCTGCACATGGTCATGGGCAATGATCCGCAGATCGATGTCCTCATGCTGGCTCTGGAACTCCGCCACCTTGGGCAGTAGCCACAGGGATGCCATGGCCGTACTGGTGGCGACGGTCACCTGCTGGTCACCTTGCCATTGCCGAATCTCACCGGTGGTGCGCGCCAGGCGAGTCATGCAGTCCCGCACCGTCTCGAAGTAGAGCAGTCCCGTGGGGGTCAGGCTCATTGCGCGCGTCGTGCGAGTGAACAGCACCTTGCCCAGATAGTCTTCGAGCAGCCGCACCTGGCGGCTGACAGCCCCCTGGGTGACATTCAACTCCTTGGCCGCGAGGGTGAAACTCAGATGGCGGGCGGCCGACTCGAATGCAATCAGGCTGTGCAAGGGGGGAAGCGGTTGGATTTTCACGACTAAGGCACCACATGTTCTTTTTATTCAACTGTGCCGCCATTTTAATAGTCTCGGCGTCTGTCTGGGGCGCCGGATGAATAAACCCGGGAAAACGCCCAACAGGTCAGCCAGGGGCAACCAATGGGTGATTTGTTCGCTTAATAGCCCGGGCTTCGGGAAACGACCTCAGCAGAATTCAGGGTTTCGCCCAGTCACTCGGAATGCGCAGTGGTTCGCTCGGTTGCCCCAGCCTGCAATCGCTGCGACTCCGCCTCCAGATAGTCCATGAGTGCTGCGACGTCGGCATCGCCCAGACGGAGATTGGGCATGGCCACCTTGCCGTATTGCTGGAACAGCTGGCTCGCCAGCGGATCATTTTCCGCCAGCATCCTGTCCGGTTCCTTGATCCAGCGAGCCAGCCAGGCGGGGTCCCGCAGGCGGGTCACGCCCAACAGATCGGGGCCGATGCTGCGCAGCGCGCTCAGTTCACCACGCGCGGCCCCGAGGGTGTGGCAGGCACTGCAGCGAGTGCGAAAGAGCTGCTCTCCGGAGGACGGTGGCCGAATGGCCGGGGCGTCGGCGTAATCCCGCTCGTTCCCTGAAGCCTCCTTCCAGTTCTGCAGGTTGTTGGCGAGCTTGTCGGCAAGGATGTAGGGGTTCTCGAATGGCGAGACCTTCATCCATTGGCCGGTGGCCTGGTTGCCGATGATCAGGCTCAGATTGTGCTGCTTGAGGTCGTTCGGATCGCCCCCCCGGGCCAGCAGTCCCAACTGCTCGCGCAATTGGTTGATTGCGTCGAAATCCCCGGTGAGGAAGAGCCAGCCTGGTGCCACCTGGAACTTCTCAGCATAGGCCTTGAGTACCTCCGGTGTGTCATGGAGCGGGTCGATGCTGATGGAGTAGAAGTAGACCTCTCGCCCGACCTGGTTGCCCAGCAGCTTCTGCACCTGGCGCAGGCGTGCGGTTTCCAGCGGACAGGTATCGCCACAGCTGGTGAAGATGAAATTCACCAGCACCACCTTGCCTTCGATCAGGTCATCGAAGAAGCGCAGGGACCGACCCTCCTGGTCGATCAGCTCGGTGTTGGGAAAGTAGCTCGAATCCCAGACCGATGCCGAAGCAACCGGCGTGACATGCTCCCGATAACCAATGACCGTGGCGAGCAAGGCGAGGATGGCGATGCCCGCGATTACGCTGCGCTGTCGTCCGGACATGACCGTGGCCCTTCGCGTCGTCAGTCTTGCTAGTCGGCAGTACCTTGCGGGCCGGTGCCATCACCCTCGCGGAAGGTCGGCAAGGCCACCGAGCCCACATACTTCACACCGTCCCAGGTGGGTAGCGGCGTGGGCATCAACTGGACCTGGCCAGGGTGCTCCGAGTCCCAGCGCAACAGCATGGAGGTGTCCTCGTGCTGAGTGTTGTGGCAGTGCTCCATGTAGGTCCCGGCGAACTCGCGGATACGGATGGCGAACTCCACTTCCTTCTGGCTGTCGTCCTCCCGGCCGATACGGTAGACGTCCTTGCGCGCCCATTTTTCCCACTCCGGCGGCGCCTTGCCGCCGCGGCTGAGGATGATGCCTTCCTCGAAGTGCACATGGACGGGATGGCTCCAGCCCCCGCCGGTCTCGATCTTCCAGATCTCCAGGGTGCCGTCTCCGCTGTACCCGGCCGGTGTCGCACCATTGGCCAGCTGCGGGGCAGCGGAGATGCGCCGTGGGTCCATACCGAAGCCACGGGCGTCGTTCACCAGGGGAATATCGTCGGTCTTGATGGTCCAGGGCTCTTCGTCGGTGCCGTTGGAGCGACCGAACTCGAATCGGCGGTGACGGGCCTGGCTCAGAAGTTGTTGATCGCTGGGGTCATCCGCATGGAGGGTCAGCGGAATCATCACCTTGCCTTCCGCCTTGCCGCGCTTGGCCGGCTCGTAATCGGCCGGGTTCATTGCCAGGTCCTGACCGCTGTAGGGCTGCACGCGCAGTTCGAGGAACTTGCCCACCGCCGGGTCGCCCTTGTCCCACTTCAACCCCTTGCTGGACTGCTTGAGCACAGGCTTGTACTTCTCGGAGAGCACATCGGCGAGCGAGATGGCCTCCTTGCTGCCCTCCCCGGTGTCATGTTCCAGGAGGTTGACGAAGTAGAGCTTGTCGCCCGGTTTGATCCCCGCCTTGGCGAAGTTGACGATAATGTCGTAGCGCTCGGCGATGCCCTGGCTCGGCAATACGCCGAAGTGATCCTTGAAGTTTCCGTCGTGGTCCAGATCCATCGTGCCGTCGAATGGCACGGCGTGCTCCATGATGTTGCCGTCGTTGGCGATCATGTGGAACGGCACCCGCGCATAGGATACGCCCGAGCCCTTCGGCCCCTTGAGTTCGCCGCCGGAGCCCTTGACCTCCCTGACGATGGCCAGCTTCAGGAAGCGCGACACCGAGCCGTTGAGGATGCGGAAGCGGTAGCTGCGGGCGCGCACATTGAAGTACGGCTTGTAGAGCCAGTTAGTGAGGATCTGGTCACCGAGAAAGCCGTCGGTGTTGAAGGGGTTGAACCAGAGCTGGCCCTGCTGATCCCAGGCCTTGTCGGCGATCAGCAGGTTCACGTCGTAGTCGCGGTTGCCCCAGGATTGGGCGCTGCCGCTGGGAAAGCGCAAGTTGATGCCATCGTCCAGGGCTTCGTTCCCCCGGTCCACCGCGCTGTAGTAGTTCATCATCGCGGCGTTGCCCTTGTAGACGTTCTGTGCGGTGAAATCGAGCATGTGGTCGTGGAACCAGTGGGTACTCATGGTTTCCCGCCAGTCGCCGCGAATCTGGATCCTGCCGTTCTGGCAGGGTTTGTAGCCGGGATTTTCGTCATTCACCCAGAGCGTTTCGCCTGGGTCACAGGGAAAGGCCGCGCGCGGGTCACTGGCGGTTGTATTGATGGTGTCGTAGCCGGCCAACTGGATCGGCCAGCGGTAGTCATAGAACTGCCCGGGAAAGAAGAACGCATTGGTGTAGCCGTCGCTTTCCGCCGGGGTGTGGCCGTTGTGCTCGTGAGTGGTGAGGGTGTGCAGGCCGAAGCCGCGGTTGGCCGCCGGATCGATGGGCAATGCGTTGTAATGGCGGAACAGGATCGGCTGGCCGTAGCGCACTATCAGCAACTTGGGCGGGAAGGTGCCGTCGAAGGTCCACAGGGCGTTATGGTCCTGCACCGGCATGTTGGGGTGGAAGCGCACCTGGATACCACGGGTGGTGCCGTTGGTGGTGGGCAAGCCGGCGGTGTTGTAGTAGAGCCCGCCGGGGCCGAACTCACCCTGCACATAGCCGTGGCGCTGGTAGTGGTCACGAATGCCGCCGTTGGTGCGAGCACCGGCTTGCACGGTCTTGATGTCTTGTTGCGGGTAAAACTCATCCCAACGCTGGTGTGACCACCCCTTGCCCGGCGGACGACCCTCTGCCGGACCGCGTACCGGGCGACGAAGGAAGCCTTGAACCAGGGCGTTCCACGGGTTGCCGTCCAGGTCATTGGAATACTGGCTGGGAAACGGGAAGAGTCCCGGCGCCGACAGGAACTCATCAAGGTCACTGCCTGATGGTCCGCTGCGATACAGATTGGTCGGGTCCTGCTCCGTCGCGGCCCCCAGGCTGGGTTGGGGAAAGCCCGCGGGCGGGGACGGCGTGCTCGGGTCCAGCGGTTCCAGGCCGAAGGCTTCGAAACGCAGCATCTGCTGAGTGAAAGGCTTGGCGTTGAACAGGGGGCTCGGACGGCCATTGGTGGGGATATCGAAGTCCGTCTGCCGGGCGGGCGGCAGGACATTCTCGGCCAGGACCGTCGTCCGGCTCCCTGTTACCCCGTTGGCTTGCTCGAAGGCCCCCTGGTTGGCCGGTGGCGCACCCTTGAGGATGTTCCGCGTATCGCCGGCACTCCGGGGCTGATCGGTGTAGGCAGAAGGATCGTCTGGCGGCGGTTGATCAGACGACGGCCCTTCAGCGGCCGTGGTGAGCCCGATAGCAAGCAGGATGCTGATGGCAAGTGCAGACCGGCGTCCCCGGTAATGAGCCGGTTGCTGGAATCTTCGAGGGACGAACTCAGGAGTGCGACGGGACATATCCACCTCTTCGGCATGAACGAAGGGACAGCCACGGTCACGTAACCACTGGCAGGAAACACCGCACAACAAGACCACAGGGCAGAGCCAGGTCCGCCCGCTAACAGGAGTGTTTGGAGTAGTGGCACATTGGCCTTGGGTCGATCTTTTTATCTGTAACAATATGTGTCAACACATCAAACGATTCCTATTCGTTGAAAGGTCGGATTGTCGGCACAAGCGGTAGCGTCCAAGGTGCGGCGTCAATCTCCCGGCTTGGCCGCAATTGCGGATCCAGAACGGTAATCGCCGGAGGTTGCGCGGGGGCATTTCTCGTCCCCCTCACCGTCTTCTGGTGGATCGGATGAACTTCAGGAAAGGCGATTCCGGTGTGTTCCTGCACGGGAAGTACTGGTACGACTTCGAACTACCGAAGGATGGCATCCAGTCCCTCCACGACATCGACGACCACGGTCGCGCGCAGCGCCAAGGCCTCCGGCCACCGTGCTGGGCGGATCCTCTGTGCTCTTGTCCTGACTGCTTCACCACAGCCTTGGCTGCATTGCCGGCGAACGTCCTGTTGCCACATCAGCTGTTGCCACACCAACAGTGAAGGAACTGTTGGTGTGGCAACACTCGTTCAACAGTCCGCTTCTCCAGCAACACTCAATCAGCACATCAATAAATCACAACTGATTGATTTATATGGATTTTATTGATGGAACGGAAATTGCCCTGGCAATTGGACCCCATCTGCCAAAGGAACACCCACCATGAGCACCTCCTTCAACGTCGTCGCCGTTTCGGGCGGAGCCTATCGCCCGTCACGCACCCTGGTCCTGACCGAGGCGATAGTCGATGCCCTCGGCCAACATCTTCAGTTCGACAGCCGCCTGATCGAGCTGGGCGATATCGCCCGGCCGGTGGGTGGCGCCCTTTCCCGCAAGGAGCTGACCGCCGATGTGGAGAAACAACTGGCGGCCATCGAGAATGCCGACCTGCTGATCGTCGCAGCTCCGGTCTACCGCGGCTCCTACCCGGGCCAGTTCAAGCATCTGTTCGACCTGATCGACCAGCACGCGCTGATCGACACCCCCGTCCTGCTGGCCGCCACCGGCGGCAGCGAGCGCCACGCGCTGGTCATCGATCACCAGCTGCGCCCGCTGTTCAGCTTCTTCCAGTCGCTCACCCTGCCCATCGGGGTATATGCCTCCGAGTCCGACTTCCAGGACTACCGGGTCGCCAGCGAGCCGCTACAGGCGCGCATCCGCCTGGCCGCCGAACGTGCTGCCGCGGTGCTGCGTGACAATCACGAGCGCGCCGTGCTGCGCAAGATCGCCTGACGGGTCGCCTGCCATGAGCCTGCATCAGCAACCCACCCTCCTCAAACCGCTGCAGACAGCCAAGCGACTCGCCGAACAGTTCGCCGAGAGCGCCGTGGAACGCGATGCCAGCGGCGGCACCCCCAAGGCCGAGCGCGATGCGCTGCGCGCCAGTGGCCTGCTGGCCCTGGCGATCCCCACCCAGTACGGCGGCATCGGCGCCAGCTGGAGCGAGACCTTCGAAGTGGTGCGCGAATTCGCCCGCGTCGACAGCTCCATCGCCCACGTCTTCGGCTTCCAGCACCTGATGCTCGCCACCGTGCGCCTGTTCTCCCGCCCCGAGCAGTGGCAACCCTGGTTCGAGCAGACCGCGCGCAAGAACTGGTTCTGGGGCAACGCCCTGAATCCGCTCGACACCCGCACAGTGGTGAAGAAGTTCGACGGCTGGTACGAGTTCTCCGGCAAGAAGAGCTTCTGCTCCGGCGCCAGCGACTCGGAAATGCTGATCGCCTCCGCCGTGGACGAAAGCGCCGGCGGCAAACTGCTGATCGCCGCCATTCCCAGCGGACGCACCGGCATCAGCCTGCACGACGACTGGAACAACATCGGCCAGCGGCAGACCGACAGCGGCAGCGCCACCTTCGAGCGGGTGCGCGTCGAGCACGCCGAGCTGCTGCTGGAGCCGGGCCCGCTGAGCACGCCTTTCGCCTGCCTGCGCCCGCTGATCGCCCAGTTGCATTTCGCCAACCTGTTCCTGGGTATCGCCGAGGGCGCCTTCGAGGAAGCGCGCCAGTACAGCCGCAAGGAGAGCCGCCCCTGGTTCCGCTCCAACGCCCGCCATAGCAGCGAGGACCCCTACGTCCTGCGCCACTACGGCGAGTTCTGGGTCGGACTGGAGAGCGTGCGCCTGCTGATCGAACGCGCCGCTACGCAGCTCGACGAGGCCTGGAGCAAGGAACACGCCCTCGGCTTTGAGGAGCGCGCGCAGCTGGCCCTGGCCATCGGCACCGCCAAGGTGGCCGCCACCCGCCACGGCCTGGATATCTGCAACCGCCTGTTCGAAGTCACCGGCGCGCGGGCTACCCATGCCTCCCTGCGTTTCGACCGCTTCTGGCGCAACCTGCGCACCCAGACCCTGCACGACCCGGTGGACTATCGCATCCATGAACTGGGCGAGTGGGCGTTGAACGGTACGCGCCCCACTCCGTCCTTCTATTCGTGAGGCAAGCCCATGCAACTGCTGACCCTCCCTCCGTCGCCGACACTGGCTACCTCGATCAGGGCGACCGCCCAGGTCTTCGAAGACCCCAGATCGCGGGCGCTGCTCGCCCACCTGCAACAGGTCGCCCCTAGCGAAGCCAGCGTCCTGATCGTCGGCGAGACGGGTACGGGCAAGGAGCTGGTCGCGCGCCATATCCACAACCTCAGCAAACGTCGCAACGGCCCCTTCGTGGCGATCAACTGCGGCGCCTTCTCGGAGTCGCTGGTGGAGGCCGAGCTGTTCGGCCATGAGAAAGGCGCCTTCACCGGCGCGCTGGCGGCCAAGGCCGGCTGGTTCGAAGCGGCCAACGGCGGCACCCTGTTCCTCGATGAGATCGGCGACCTGCCCATGCCCATCCAGGTCAAGTTGCTGCGGGTGCTGCAGGAACGGGAAGTGGTGCGCCTGGGTTCACGCAAGAGCATCCCCATCGACGTGCGAGTGCTGGCGGCCACCAACGTACACCTGGAAAAGGCCATCAACGCCGGCCACTTCCGCGAGGACCTCTACTACCGCCTCAACGTGGTCAGCCTGCAGCTTCACCCGCTACGCGAGCGACCCGGCGACATCCTGCCGCTGGCCCGCCACTTCATCGCCGAATACAGCCGCCGCCTCGGTTACGCCGAGGTGACGCTCAGCGACGAGGCGTGCCGGCGCCTGGCCAGCTACGACTGGCCGGGAAACATTCGCGAACTGGAAAACGTCGTCCACCACACTCTGCTGGTCTGTAGCGACAAGCTGATCCGCGCCGAAGACCTGCACCTGTCCAACCTGCGCATCGAGCGCGAGGAGGACGGCCGGCCGCGTACCGAGAGCGCCGACGAGCTGCTGCAGCGTGCCTTCCAGCGCCTGTTCGAGGAACAGAGTGGTGACCTGCACGAGAAGGTCGAGGACAGCCTGCTGCGCGCGGCCTACCGCTTCTGCCACTACAACCAGGTGCACACGGCCAACCTTCTCGGCCTGTCGCGCAACATCACCCGTGCACACCTGATCCGCATCGGTGAACTGGTGGTGAACAAGCGCCGCCAGGTCGCGAGCCTGCAGGGCAGTCGGGTCATCAACCTGTCCATATGAACACCAAGAAAAACCAATGCCATGCGTGCGCCCCCCACTTATCGACGATGGCAACGAGGACAACATCATGAGTCTGGATATCTTCTGGTTCCTGCCGACCTCCGGTGACACGCGCTACCTGGGTCACTCGGCCAGTGGCCGCCCGGCGACCAACGCCTACATGCGGCAGATCGCCGTGGCTGCCGACCAGCTGGGCTACGACGGCCTGCTGATCCCCACCGGCGCCAGCTGCCTGGACCCCTGGGTCACCGCCGCCAGCCTGGTGCCGGTAACCCAGCGAATCAAGCTGCTGGTGGCCCTGCGCACCTCCCTTGGCAACCCCACCGCCTCGGCGCGCCAGGCCGCCAGCCTGGACCAGGCCAGCGGTGGCCGCCTGCTGCTCAATGTGGTGCCCGGCGGCGACGCCACCGAGCTGGCCGCCGATGGCGTGTTCCTCGCCCACGATGAGCGCTACGAGGCCTCCGACGAATTCCTCACCATCTGGCGCCGCCTGCTGCAGGGCGAGACTGTGGACTTCGAAGGCAAGCACCTCAAGGTCGAGGGTGCGCAGAACTTCTTCCCGCCGGTGCAAGCGCCCTATCCGCCGTTGTACTTCGGTGGCTCCTCGCCGGCCGCCCACGAGCTGGCGGCCAGGCATGTGGACGCCTACCTGACCTGGGGAGAGCCGCCGGCCGCGGTGGCCGAGAAGATCGCCGACGTGCGCGAACGCGCCGCCCGACATGGCCGCACGGTGCGCTTCGGCGTGCGCCTGCACGTGATCGTGCGCGAGACCGCTGATGCCGCCTGGACCGCCGCCGACGAACTGATCAGCCATCTCGACGACGCCACCATCGCCGCCGCCCAGGCCAACTACGCGAAGATGGATTCGGTGGGCCAGCGGCGCATGGCCGCGCTACACGGCGGCGATCGCAACAAGCTGGAAGTGGCGCCCAACCTCTGGGCCGGCGTCGGCCTGGTTCGCGGCGGTGCCGGCACCGCCCTGGTGGGCGATCCCGAGACGGTGGCCGCGCGCCTCAAGGAATACGCCGAGCTGGGCGTCGACAGTTTCGTGTTGTCCGGCTACCCGCACCTGGAGGAAGCCTACCGCTTCGCCGAGCTGGTGTTCCCGCTGCTGCCCGGCAAGGGCAAGGTCACCGTGGACGGCGCTTTCACCGGCGGCGCCTTCGACGTGCGCGCCAGCAAGGAGAACGCTGCATGAAGATCATCGACCTGCGCTGCCGGCCGGCCTTCCTGCATCCGTTCTTCGGCGCTGTGCCGGGCTCACCCGAGCACAACGTGGCGCGCTGGCTCAACCGCCGCGTCGGCACCCGCGGCGCGGACAACCACTTCGAGCGCTCGCTGACCCAGGAAGGCTTCATCACCGAAATACGCGAGGCCGGCCTGCACAAGGCCGTGGTGGTCGGCCGCCATACGCCGGGCCAGCACCTGCCCAACGACAGCATCCACGGCATCGTGCACGGTCATGACGAGTTGATCGGTATTGGTTCGGTGGAGCCGGTGCTGCAGGGCGTGGAGGCCGCGCTCAAGGAAATCGACCGCGCCGTCGACCAACTCGGCCTGGCCGGTATCGATCTGGAGCCGGGCTTCGGCGAACCGGCCCGCCACCCCGACGATCCGCTGTACTGGCCGATCTACGAACATCTGCAGCAACGCGGAATCCCGCTGTTCCTGATGAGCGGCCCGACCACACCGGACCCGGCCTTCAACGACCCCGGCCGCCTGGCAGCCGTGGCCCGCGCCTTCCCCACGCTTCAGATCGTTGCCTATCACGGCTACTGGCCAAACGTGCAACAGGCCATCGGCGTCGCCTTCCGCTACGAAAATATCCACCTGGTGCCGGACATGTACCTGTTCCTGCCCGGCAGCGAGGCCTATGTACAGGCAGCCAACGGCTTTCTCGCCGACCAGTTGCTGTTCGGCTCCTCCTACACCTTCCGCCCGATCCGCCAGAGCATCGAGGATGCCCAGCGCCTGGGCTTGCCGGACGAGGTACTGGAGAAGTTCTTCCACGGCAACGCGGCACGCCTGTTGCGGCTGGCGTGAAGCAGGCTGCGCCCCATCCGGGGCGCAGTGCTCAGGCCTGGCGCGCGGTCCCCAGGTAGAAGTCGTGCAGGTCGCCACGGGCGGCCATTTCACCGGCTGGTCCCTGGTCGACCACCTGGCCGCTCTCCAGCACGTAGGCATGGTGGGCATGACGCAGGGCGACATCGATATTCTGCTCGGCCACCAGAAAGCTCACGCCGCCCCGCCGGTTCAGCTCGCCGACGATGTCGAAAATCTCTTCGACTATCTGCGGCGCCAGGCCCATCGAGGGCTCGTCCAGCAGCACCAGCTTCGGCCGGGAGATCAGCGCCCGGCCGATGGCGACCATCTGCTGCTCACCGCCGGAGGTGTAGCCGGCCAGGCTCTTGCGCCGGGTTTTCAGGCGTGGGAACCAGTCATAGATGCGCGCCAGCTCTTCGCTCAGCTCGCCGCGCCCGATGCGTGGCCGGGCGAAGGCACCGGTGAGCAGGTTCTCCTCCACCGTCAGGTGGGCGAAGCAGTGGCGCCCCTCCAGCACCTGCACCAGGCCGGCAGACGCCAGGGCCTGCGGCGCGGCACGGGTGATGTCGCGGCCCTGGTAGCGAATGGCACCACGCACCACCTCGCCGCGTTCGGCACGTACCAGGCCGGCAATGGCCTTGAGCGTGGTGCTCTTGCCGGCACCGTTGGCACCGAGCAGGGCCACCACCTGGCCCTCGCCGACCTGCAGGGACACGCCGCGCACCGCGAGTATCGCCTGCTCGTAGAGCACTTCTATGTCATCGACCTGCAGGATCATCTCGGACTTCCTTCTGCTGAAGGCCGGGGCAAAGACCCCGGCCGGATGCGCGACACTCAGCTTTCCTTGCTGCAGTCACGCACGGTGATGCCCTTCTCCTCGGCATACTTGCGCGAGGACGCCTCGATGATCGGCCGCAGCAGCGCGCGGTCGGCCTGCACCCAGTCGCTGATCAGGTTCCACTTCTCGCCATCCCATTGCTGGAAGCGCACCGCGCCGCCGCCTTCATGGTCGGCGCAGGACAGCTGCAGTGGCTGCACCAGGCCTTTGGCACCCAACGCCTGCAGACGGGCGTCATCCAGACGCAGGTTCTCGAAGCCCCAGCGCACCTGCTCGCCGCTCAGCGGTTGCTTGCCGAACTTCTCCTGGGCGATGCGCACGGCCTCGACATTGAGGATGCCGTTGACCACGCCGAGGTTGTAATAGACGGTGCCGAAGCGCTTGGGATCGGCCAGGTCGCCCTCGCCCTTGTCCACCACCTGCTGCGCAATGCCTTGCAGCACCGGGAACTGGGTGCCGGACGGGTGCGTAGTGATAGAGATAAAACCCTTGGCCGCTGCGCCTGCCGGAGCCGCGTCTTCCTCGGAGTTGCTCCAGATGTTGCCGATGATGTGGTCGGTCGGGTAACCCACCTTCTGCGCGGTCTTGAGCGCCACGGGGTTCATCACGCCCCAGCCGCGCAGGATCACCCAGTCCGGCTTGATCCGGCGGATGTTCAACCACTGCGACTGCTGCTCATTGCCCGGGTGCGGCACCTCCAGCAAGGTCAGCTGGAAACCGTACTTGTCGGCCAGGGTCTGCAGTACCTCGTTGGTTTCCTTGCCGTAGGGCGAGCCGTGGTAGAGGGTGACGATCTTCTTGTCTTTTAGCTGATCCAGACCGCCGCTCTTCTCGCCGATCCAGTTGACGATGGCCGAGACCTCGGAATAGGGGTTGAGCTGCAGCGGGAAGGCGTAGGGGAATACGCTGCCGTCGGTGGAGTCAGTGCGCCCGTGGTTGATGGTGATCAGCGGCAGCTTGTCGGTGGTGGAACGCTCCAGGGTGGCATAGGCAATGCCCACGGAGAGCGGGTTGGTGGCGGCCGCCGGGGCGCCGTTCTGGCCCTTCTTCAGGCGCTCGTAGCACTCCACGCCCTTCTCCACCACATACTCGGTCTCGCACTCGCTCCAGGTCAGCTTGACCCCGTTCACCCCGCCATTGGCGTTGACGTATTTGAGGTAGTCGATGAAACCACCGAAGAATCCGGTGCCGCCGGCTGCATAGGGGCCGACCCGATAGCTCTGCAGCGGGAAGTACTGCTCGCTGGCCGCCTGGACGGTGAAAGCGCTGGCAGAGAGGCTGAGCGCCAGGGCCAGGCCGCCGGCGAAAGTGCGTTTGATCATCGTGCTTGTCCTTGTCGTGAATCGCTTGGCATGTGTTCGGGCCGTGGCCCATGGGGTTCGCTCAGTAGCGCAGCGGCCATAGCCGTGCGCGCTCGCGGAATCTCTGCCAGAGGCACGCGAGGCCCTCCGGCTCCTTGATCAGGAAGAGGATGATCAGCGTGCCGAACACTATCTTCTGCAGGTTCTCCAACTGGCCTGCGTCGATGAGCCCGGCCGGCAACAGCGCGGTGAGGTTCGACAGCAACAGCGGAAACAGCACGATGAAGGCGGCACCGAGAAAGTTGCCGAGGATGCTGCCCAGACCGCCGATGATGATGATGAAAAGGATCTGGAAGGAGCGGCTGAGATCGAAGCCATGGGGCTCCACCGTGCCCAGGTAGGTAAAGGCCCACAGGGCACCCGCCACGCCGAGGAAGAAGCCGCTGATGGCGAAGGCCAGCAGCTTGGTCTTGAGCAACGGAATGCCGATCACCGCGGCGGCGGTATCCATGTCGCGTACCGCCATCCAGTTGCGCCCCAGTTCGCTGCGCACCAGATTGCCGCCAAGCCAGAACAGCGCCAGCACCACGGTCAGGGTGAGCAGGTAACGTCCCGCCGGCGTGCCGAAATCAAAGCCCGCCACCTGCAACGGCGGCGCCGTGATCACCCCGGACGAGTTGTAGTTGGAGAACCAGCCGAAACGGGTCAGCGCCCATTGCACGAAGAACTGCGCGGCCAGGGTCGATACCAGCAGGTAGAAGCCCTTGATGCGCAGGCTCGGCAGGCCGAAGACGATAGCCACCAGCGCTGCCGTAATGCCGCCAAAGGCAATGCTCAGCAGCAGCGGCAAACCGGGCACACGCAGCTCGAAGTTGTAAGTGGCAAAGGCACCCACCGCCATGAAGGCGGCCGAGCCCAGCGACAGCTGCCCGGCATAGCCGGTCAGCAGGTTCAGACCAAGCCCGGCCAGGGACAACACCAGGAAGGGAATCAGGATCGCGTTGAACCAGTAGTCGTTACCGAGCAGCGGCACACCGGCGAAGGCGAACGCCAGCAGCACGGCGATACCGATACGGTCCTGGCGCAGGCGGAAGAATCGACGGTCTTCGGCATAGCGCACGCTGAACTGACCGGCTTCGTTGTAGAGCATGACGTCGTCTCCTTATACACGCTCGATGGCGCGTTCGCCGAACATCCCCGCCGGACGCACCAGCAGGAACAGCAGGGCCAGTACATAGGGGAACCAGTTCTCGATACCGCCACCGATGATGGGCCCGAGATAGACCTCGGCGAGCTTCTCCGACGCGCCGATCAGCAGGCCGCCGACGATGGCGCCGGTAATCGAGGTGAAACCGCCGATGATCAGCACCGGCAGCGCCTTGAGCACCACCAGCGACAGTGAGAACTGCACGCCCAGACGCGCCCCCCAAAGCAGCCCGGCAACCAGGCCGACGAAGCCGGCCACCGCCCACACCACCGCCCACACGCGCTGCAGGCGGATGCCCACCGCCTGGGCGGCCAGCGGGTCGTCGGCCACGGCACGCAGGGCCAGGCCGATCCGCGTACGGTTGAATAGCAGCGACAGGGCGATCACCAGCAGGGCGGCGGTGGCCGCAGCGAACAGGTCGAACTGCGACAGCAACAGGCCGCCCAGTTCCAGCGGCTCGTCGCTGATGCCCAGCTCCAGGCCGTGCACCTGTGCGCCCCACAGTGCCTGGGCCGCACCTTCGATCACATAGGAGAGGCCCAGAGTGGCCATGAACAGGGTGATCGGCGAGCGATTGACCAGCGGCCGCAGCACCGTCCGCTCGATCAGCAGGGCCAGCACCACCATGGTCGCCAGCGTGATGGCGAAGGCCAGCCAGAACGGCACGCCGCGCTCCAGCAGGCTGACGAACGTCAGCGCGGCGAACAGCACCATGGCCCCCTGGGCGAAGTTGAACACCCCGCTGGCCTTGTAGATGAGTACGAAACCGATGGCGACCAGCGAGTACATCACCCCGGCCAGCAGACCGCCGACCAGTACCTCGAAGAAGAATTCCATGCCTGTGTTTCCTGTTTTCGGGCAAGCCGCTCCCCTACCCGCCTGATGGCGAGCGGAAAGACAACGGACTCAGTGGCGGGTGCCGAGATAGGCGGCGATCACCTCGGGATTCTGGCGCACCTCGTCCGGCGGGCCGTCGCCGATCTTGCGGCCGTAGTCGAGCACCATGACGTGGTCGGAGAGGTTCATCACCACGCCGATGTCGTGCTCGATCAATACCACGGTGGTGCCGAACTCGCGGTTGATGTCGAGGATGAAGCGGCTCATTTCAGCCTTCTCCTCGGCGTTCATCCCGGCCATGGGTTCGTCCAGCAACAGCAGGCGCGGCTCGGCGGCCAGGGCGCGGGCCAGCTCTACACGCTTCTGCAAGCCGTAGGGCAGTTTGCCCACCGTTGCATCGCGCCATTGCTGAATACGCAGAAACGCCAGCACCCGCTCAGCCGCTTCGCGCTGCCGATCGTCCTCGACAGCAGCACGCCCCACACGCAACGCCTGCTCCAGCCAGGTAGCACGACGTTTCAGGTTGCGCCCGGTGAGCACGTTGTCGAGCACGCTCATGCCCTTGAACAAGGCGATGTTCTGAAAGGTGCGAGCGATGCCGCCCAGCGCCGCATCATGGGGATGCATGCTTCGCCGGGCATGGCCGTCGAAACGGATCGCCCCCTGCTGCGGCTGATACACGCCATTGATGACGTTGAGCAGCGAGCTCTTGCCCGCACCATTGGGACCGATCAATGCGCAGATTTCCCCTTCGGCCACGGCAAAGCTGATGTCGCTGATGGCTTTGACACCTTTGAATGACAGCGAAATATCGTGCAGTTCCAGCAGAGCCGCAGCACTCATCTTTCTTTTCCTTATACGGGTTGCAGCAGACCCTGCGGCCACTCGCTGACGGGACTTTCACGCGCGTCTTGCCAGCGTTCCGCCGCCGACCAGTTGCGCACCTCAACACCCAGCCCGCCGAACAGCTGCCGGACTTCGTCGCTCAAGGGCGCCCCCACGACAAGCGCGACTCGCGTGCGGGAAAACCCCAGCACGTCGCGCAGCGGCCGGCGTACCAGCCAGCCTCCGATCAGGCGTTGAGCAATGCTGCCTTGCGGTCGCAGTGCCCAATCCACCAATTGCCGACGCAGGCTGCCCGGCAACGGCAGGCGCCGACTCACCTGCTCATGCAGGCGGCCATAGGTTTCACGGGTGCCCAGCACCAGGCTCGGGCCCAGTTCGCGGCGGTCCTGATCGCGGGTTTCCAGGCGCTCCGGGAAGTTCAGGCGGAACCCGGCCAACAGCCAGGGCGCCAGCAGATAACGCGCCTGCCCACTGGCCGCAAAGGCGCGGGCGGCCAGGGCCTCTTCACGCTCCGTGAGCCGTTCGCCCTGCACCAGCCGCACGCCTTCGTGCAGCAGTTCGGTATGGCTGAAGAGCTGGCGTTCAACCACAGGCTCTCCACGCCGGTAAAAGGCAAACGCAGGCGCTCCGGCCTGCGCCTGCGGTGCTTCCTGCACAGCACCAGCCGTCCTTAGCAGTGCGTAATCCAGCGCCTGCGCGCGTACCTCCTTGTCGGCCAGTCCCCGGCCATCGGCATAAACCAGCCATCCCGGCTGCAAGCCGGCTTCACGCAGGCGCTGAATTTCTTCCAATCCTTCTGCCAGAACGAACGCAACGCCCGCCTCACGCAGCGCAGCAGCCTGATCCTCCGGGTTGTCCAATGGATCAAACAGCGCTGCCACACCGCCCAGCCATTGCGCAGCCAAAGAGGCATACAGCGCTTCCGGGCGTGGCCGGCTGACAATCACCAGCTGCGCGCCTGCGGCAAACCCGGCGGCACGCAAGGCGGCGGCCAGTGCCTGCACCTCAGCCTCGACCTGAGCCCAGCTCTGCACCTGCCAGATCCCCAGGCGCTTGTGGCGCAGGGCAATGGCAGCCGGGCGCTGACGGGCCTGTTCAGCCAGCCAGTGCACCAGCGTATTTGGCGTTGCGTCACTCATCCTGCACCTCAGGCCACGGCTTTCTCGGCGGTTTTGCCGGATTCCAGTTCGCGCACCAGCGGCAGCACATGCTTGCCGAAGTACTCCACCTCTTCCTGGAAGTGCAGGAAGCCGGAGAGGATCAGGTCGACGCCCACAGCCTTGAGCGCGACGATGCGCTCGGCGATCTGTTGCGGGGTGCCGATCAGGTTGGTCTTGAAGCCGTCGTTGTACTGCACCAGATCCTCGAAGGTGGATTTGGCCCAGTTGCCCTCGCCTTCAGGGCTCGCGGCACCGGCGTTCTTCACCTCGGCACCGAAGGCGTTGACCGCTTCCGGGTTAGCCTTGTCGATGATTTCCTGCAGCACGGCGCGGGCTTCTTCCTCGGTATCGCGGGCGATGATGAAGGCGTTCACCCCGATCTTCACCGAATGGCCATTGGCCGCGGCCTTGGCGCGGATGTCATCGACCTGGGCCTTGATGCCTGCCACCGTGTTGCCGTTGGTGAAGTACCAGTCGGACACGCGGGACGCCATGTCACGCGCGGCACGCGAGCTGCCACCCTGGAAGATTTCCGGGTGCGGCTGCTGCAGCGGCTTGGGCTTCAAGCTGTAGTCGCGGAAGCGGTAGAAGTCACCGTTGAAGGTGAAGTTGTCCTGCGTCCAGATGCCCTTCAGCGCACGGATGAACTCTTCGGAACGGCGATAGCGCTCGTCATGCTCCAGCCACGATTCACCGATGGCGTGGAACTCGCCCTTGAACCAGCCGGACACCACGTTGATGGCGATGCGGCCATTGGTCAGGTGGTCGATGGTCGCCAGCTGCTTGGCGGCCAGCGCCGGATTCCACGGGCCGGGAAGAATGGCGGCGATCACCTTGAGCTTCTCGGTGGCAGCCAGCAGCGCGTGGCTGATGGCCACCGACTCGTGCTGGAACTCGGCACCGTAACCGGCGGTAAAACGAATCTGCGACAGGGCGTACTCAAAACCTGCCTTCTCGGCGGTTTGCGCCAGCCTACGGTTGTAATCGATATCCCAGCTGGTGCGCTGCTCGATGTTGCTGACCACCAGGCCACCGCTGACGTTGGGTACCCAGTAGGCGAATTTGATCGGTTGTTGGCTCATTGCTGTTGACTCCTGTGGTCCTGGGAATTCAGGCCGCGCGAACGGCCGGGCGATGAAAGAACGCTGCGACCGGGTCGAGCGCACGCTCGATGCGCTCGAACTGTGCCGGGTCTGCGAGGTGGTAATCGTCGAAGGCCTCGGGGGTGGCATACAGGCCGTACGGCAAGGTGTGCGCCTGGAAGAAGGCGAACAGCGGGCGCAGCTGGTGGTCGATCACCAGTGCATGGCGCTCGCTGCCCCCGGTGGCGGCCAGCAACACCGGCACACCCTTGAGGGCCTGGTAATCCACCAGGTCGAAGAAGTGCTTGAACAGGCCGGTGTAGGAGGCCCGGTACACCGGGCTGCCGGCGATGATCAGGTCGGCCTCCTCCACCGCACACAGATGCGGCAGCAGCTGTGCAGAAGCGCTGTCGCGCTCCAGCGAACCGGCCAGCGCACCACCCAGTTCGGCGATGCGCACCCAGTGCAGGTCGATCTGCAGGCGCTGTTGCAGGCGCTCCACCAGTACCTTCAACAGGGCATGGGTGCGCGACAGATCGCGCAGGCTGCCCGACACCACGACCACCTTGATTGCCTGACTCATCCAGACCTCTCGCCCAATGGCGCTGCGTTGCTTTGCAGGGGGTCAGAGCAGCAACCGTGCCAAAATAAAAATCCCTTTAAAATCAAATAGCTAGATAAATACAGCGGAGAAGGCCGGATGCCTGGCGAATAGCAACCTGTTGAACGACTGTCGCTGGGCCAACAGTTACTCCTGCCCACGTCCGGACACGAGCCCCGGGACTGCTGTCCGTCGAACAACAGTCGTCCAGCAACCTGCCCCGCCAGCCACAGCAGCCAGGATTCGGAGAAACATCTAAGCAACTGATAAAAAAGGGATTTTTAGAAAGGCACGGAGCTTGCTCCGGACGCTGGGTCAGCCGCCAACCAAGGAGACCCGCGATGACCGCCCAGCAGCATCTGCCCCAGCTTTCAACCGGCACCGATTACGAGTCGCTCGCCGCCCGCTTCCGTCCGATCTTCGCCCGCATCGCCGAGGGCGCACTGGAGCGCGAGCGCACCCGCAGCCTGCCCCACGAGCCCATCCGCTGGCTCAAGGAGGCCGGTTTCGGCGCCGTGCGCGTACCCCGGGAGCACGGTGGCGCCGGAGCCTCGCTGCCCCAGCTGATCCAGCTGTTGATCGAACTGGCCGAGGCCGACTCGAACATCCCGCAGGCCCTGCGCGGTCACTTCGCCTTCGTCGAAGACCGCCTCAACGCCCACGCCGGAACCAGCCAGGAGATCTGGTTCAAACGCTTTGTCGCCGGTGAGCTGGTCGGCAACGCCTGGACCGAGGTCGGCAACGTGAAGATCGGCGACGTCATCACCCGCGTATCGCGCCAGGGCGACCGCTGGCTGGTCAACGGCGCCAAGTACTACAGCACCGGCAGCATCTTCGCCGACTGGATCGATCTCTACGCCCGGATCGACGACACCGGCGAAGACGTGATCGCCGCGCTGCGCACCGATCAGCCAGGCGTGCAGCAGAGCGACGACTGGGACGGCTTCGGCCAACGCACCACCGGCAGCGGCACCTCGCGCTTCATCGACGCCGAAGTGGAGGCGGAGAACATCATCCCCTTCGCCAGCCGCTTCAAGTACCAGACCGCCTTCTATCAGTTGGTGCTGCTGGCCGTGCTTGCCGGCACCGGACGTGCCGCCGTGCGCGACGTGGCCGAGCAGGTGCGCCTGCGCACCCGGGTATTCAGCCACGGCAACGCCTCCTCAGCGGACCGCGACCCGCAGGTACAGCAGGTGGTCGGCAAGGCCTCCGCCCAGGCCTACGCTGCCGAGGCCACCGCCGTGCGCGCGGCAAAGGCGGCACAGTGGGCCTACGAGGCACGCTTCGGCGGTGAGGGGTCGGACGAACACCAGGCCAATGTCGCCGCCGAACTGGAGTCAGCCCAGGCCCAGGTAGTGATTGCCGAACTCGTACTGGGCCTGACCAGCGACCTGTTCAACGCGCTCAGTGCCTCGGCCACAAGCACCGGCAAGCTGCTCGACCGCCACTGGCGCAATGCCCGCACCGCGGCCTCTCACAATCCGCTGATCTACAAGGAACGGATCATCGGTGACTGGGAGATCAACCGCAGCGAACCGCCCTATGTCTGGCAGATCGGCCGCGGCAGCAAGCAGGCGAGCTGATATTCGAGCCACCAACAGCCAACACGGTCGCCCCGCTGGAAACCACGAAGCAGACTGCAGTTTCTCAGCGGGGTCCCGTTGCGCTCACTGGAATGCCCGAGTGCTGCCGGCGAGGCCGCTGCCTTCAAAGGGGCCGACACCCAGCATCAGGGTGCCAAGAGCCGATGGAGTGACCCGACAGTTGTTCACGCGCATTCAGGACGTTCCTGCTGGTACTTGTATTCAGGGGTTCACGCGAGCGTGCGGCTCGCGCGAGGCGGCAGCCTCGCAGTCGGTTGGTGCGGCGGGCTCAAGCTAAAAAAGCCACACGCGCCCAACAATGCCGCTATTGCCGATACGAGTATTCGTGGTTTGCGAACAATGGGATTGGCGAGCTCTGCTTCACGACGCGTCCGCCAGCGGGGTGCGGGTAGGCGCCGCCTGATGGGCAAGGTTAAACTGGCGGGCAGATTCAAACTGCCTTCATTACTCCCAGGAAAACCCGTGCCCCACTCCTCCGACGACCGCTCATCCTTGGCGGCTTTCGCCCTCGAAAGCCCCGCCCCGCTCTACGCCAGGGTCAAGGACATCATCCTGCAGCAGATCCGCACCGGCGTCTGGGGGCCAAACTTCAAGCTTCCCTCCGAGAGCGAACTGTTCAACCAGCTGGGCGTCAGCCGCATGACAATCAATAGAGCGCTGCGCGAGCTCACCATCGAAGGCGTGCTGGTGCGCCTGCAAGGAGTGGGCACCTTCGTCGCGGAAGCCAAGGGCCATGCCGCGCTCTTTCAGATCCATGACATTGCCGAGGAAATCACCTCGCGCGGCCACATCCATCGCAGTGAAGTGATTCTGCTCGAGCCGCTTGCCGAGCACGCCTCGGCAGCATTCCCCTTCCCCATGGACGGCGTGCGCAACCTGTTCCACTCGGTGCTGGTGCACTACGAAAACGAAACCCCGGTCCAGATCGAGGAACGCTTCGTCAACGCGGACATCGCGCCTGATTACCTCAAGCAGGACTTCACCCAAGTCACCCCCTTCGCCTACCTGATGCAACTGGCACCGCTGACCGAAGCCGAGCACATGGTAGAAGCCATCCACGCGACGGCGACCGAATGCAAGTTGCTGCGCATCAAACCAACCGACCCCTGCCTGCTCATCCGCCGGCGTAGCTGGTCCAGCAAGGGACAGGTGGGCTGCGCCCGCCTGGTCTACCCGGGCTCGCGCTACCGCCTCGAAGGCCGCTTCGGCCAGTAATTTCTGCCAAGTCCCGCCTTGCCATCGGCCACACCCGGCTGATGGCTCTCTGTTGCGTTTCTTCACCTTTCGGACGTTACCCGAAACAGGCGCTGCTACCTTTTCTCCCCCTCCGCCCTTTCCCCCGGCGGTACTCCGGCCTCCTCCAGCGCGCGCCGACAGCGGCAGCTGAAGTCACATAACACGCTGAAATATAAGCACATTTACCTCAATCCATAGCGCTTACCGAAGCGTCAGCAGAAGGTTGGCCTCACTTTTGCCTTATCTTGTATATACAGGTTGATATATTGTTGTATGTATAAGAGATGACAATCCTCGACTCACACCCAGGGGGCGACCGGCAAATCGTCACCAGGGACACCATTGGCCTTAACAAGAAGGAAACCACCATGAAAGCCTCCCGCTTCCGTGACACCGAAATCCGCGCCCCGCGTGGCAACAAGCTGAACGCCAAGAGCTGGCTGACCGAAGCGCCGCTGCGCATGCTGATGAACAACCTCGACCCCGAGGTGGCGGAGAACCCGAAGGAAC